>CBDTVH010000202.1:0-5053 GCA_965363665.1 uncultured Yoonia sp.
CGCCCCGTCAATCATCGCGGCCTCAAGCGTATCCGTATTCACGGTCTGCAAGCCAGCGTAATAGACGATGAAAGCGAAAGGGGCAGAGGACCAGATGCCATAGACCATCAGCATGATCCACATCAGCGGGGTCGAGGCCTTGACCGACAGCCCGGGATCATCGGCCAGCCATTGCAGCCCGGTTCCCAGAATGCCGCGCGCATCGACCATCCAGAACAGGATCAATGCACCCACCAACGGTGTGACGATCATCGGCAGGAGCGAAAGGAAGATCGTGGGGCCCTTCATCGCGCGGGCCACCGCGTTCACGCCAATCGCGATAAAGAAGCCAAGAATAATGGTCAGCGGTGTGACAATCGCGGTGTAGGTCAGCGTAAACGCCATCGCGTCATAAAACGGCAGGTTCATCAGGGTACTTGCAAAATCGCGCATGCTGACCGAACTGGCCCAGGCCTCGCCGACTTCGCCAAACGCCAGATGGTTGCGGTCTTTGTAGATATCCAGACCGGCCCATTGCCCCAAAGGTTCAGCTTCGCGCAGGGCTGCCGTGGCCTGGGCATCCACCGAGGTTTCCTGCGTGCAACCGAACGGGCCGCAGTTTTCGACCTCGATGATCACCTGTTCATGTGCCTGATAAAGCGACTGTGTCACCACCGATACGATCGGAAAGGCAATGAACAGCAGCATCATGAGGGACGAAGGCAGGACAAACCAAAAGAAGGATGCGTGTTTCATGTGATTTGCCCCAAAGTATCGTGCGGGAAGGCGCAGAACGCCTTCCCGGTTGCGTCCTTACTGAAGGAAGCCTTTTTCGATCGCGGCTGCTGTATAGGCGGCTTCGATATCTGCCAATGTCTGCTCGGCGCTTTCGTTGCCTTGCAGGTAGTCTGCGATATTGTCACCCAGCGCTGTGTGCAGCAGGCCCTGGAACGGGCGCATCGGGTATGGCTGGGCAGCAGCTGCAACGGTTGCCAGAACGCCTTCGTTCACTGGTGCAGGCTCAAAGCCCGCCATCAACCAAACCGCCTGACCCATCGTTTCGTCATTCAGGATGGCAGGGGAGGATGCCGCAGCCATTGCCTTGAAGGTGGCAGCAGCATCTTCGTCGCTGATGTTCTTGGTTATGGTCCAGCCGTCCCACCACAGTGTGGTCGCAGGTGTGCCGCTGTCACCAACGGTCAGCGGGCCGGACACCATCGTGTTCTGGTAAACCTCAGGCGCAGACCCTTCATCATCCATCAGAACACCCGTGCGGCTGCCCCACATGTTCATCAAGGCGACATTGCCTGCTTCCCATTCAGCCGACGTGGCATTGCTGTCATGGGTCAGGTAATCGGGGTTCATATACTCGGTCAGCGCCTTCATCATCTCCAGCGCTTCGACGCCCTTTTCGTTGTTGATGCTGACCTTGGCTGTGCCCGGCTCAAAGAATTCGCCGCCTGTACCGATGTACATATTGGTGAATTCCTGCGCGAGGTTCCAACCCGCGGCATAGGCACCGCCAATGGGATTTTCCATGATGCCAGCCGCACGAATAGCCTCGGCGGCGGCAAGGACTTCTTCATAGGATGTCGGCACATCAAGGCCAACCTGCTCAAGCACGTCACCGCGGTAGACCAAATGCTGCGCATTCGCCATGAAAGCCACGGCCATGATCTGACCATCGACGGTAACCAACTGCTGCTGTGGAATATCCTGTCCGTATTCAGCGACCAGATCATCCAGCGGGCGGATCACGTCTTCGTTGATCAGCGCCACGATTGAAGAGTTGGCCACAATCGCTGTCGTATACTCGGCAGGGTTGCCGGACATACCTGCCACGTTCAGTGACTGGTGATCAGCGGTCAGGTTTGCGCTGAAGTCGATACCAGCACATTCGCTTGCCGCCGCAGCGACCGTTTGGATCGCGGGGAATTCGTTGCCGATGATGCTGACACGACCGTCCGCCTCACACGCGGAGGCGCCGGTGGCGGTCAAAGCCGCGACAGCCGTACCCAGCATAGCATTTTTCCAGATTTTCATTTCAAGAACCTCCCAGTTGTTCTTTTGGTCCCGGACATTGCCGGTTGAATATTGGCCGCCCACGAATCGCGCTTGGCTTTGCATACGTTTGCAAGTTAACCTGCAAAGGCGGCATTCACGCAAGCATTTTACGCCCGGACTGAAAAGAAACCAGCGGTTACTGGATTTGCTCTTGTCAGAAATCAGGAATCGGGCGAAGGTTTTTGCAAACGTATGCAAAAGGGGGAGTCATGGCTGAGATACAGCTACGCAATGTGTCCAAACGCTGGGGCTCTTTCGTGGGTGTTCAGAGTTTCGACCTCACGATCGCTGATCAGGAATTTCTCGTGCTGCTCGGCCCATCGGGCTGTGGCAAGACCACGACCATGCGCATGATCGCAGGGCTGGAGGACGTGACCGACGGCGATATACTGGTCGACGGCAAGCGAATCAACGACCTTGATCCCAAGGACAGGGACGTGGCGATGGTTTTCCAAAGCTATGCGCTCTATCCCAACCTCAATGTCTACGACAACATCCGCTTTCCGCTCAAAGTGCGCGGCGTGCCGCAGGCAGAGCATGAAGAGCGCGTGATGCGCGCCTCTGCGATGGTCGAACTGGACGAATTCCTGCATCGCAAGCCCGCCGAACTGTCCGGCGGACAGCGCCAGCGCGTCGCCTTGGCGCGCGCCATCGTGCGCGAACCCAATGTCTTCTTGATGGACGAACCACTGTCCAACCTTGACGCCAAACTGCGTGTGTCCACCCGTGCGCAGATCAAGAACCTTAGCCATGAACTGAAGGTCACGACAATCTACGTGACCCACGACCAGATCGAGGCGATGACCCTTGCCGACCGCGTCGTGGTGATGAGCAAAGGGGTGGTTCAGCAGGTCGGCACCCCAACCGACATTTACGACAACCCCGCCAATACCTTCGTCGCGGGGTTCATCGGCTCACCTGCCATGAACCTCGTTGATGGCGAGCTGGCGCATGGCACCTTCACCGCCAAAAACATGAGCATCGGCGGCTTGCCCACGACGCACAACGGCCCCGTCACCTTGGGTTTCCGGGCCGAGGACGCGAGCGTGGCCGAGGGTGAAGCGCAGATCAATTCCAAGGTCTATTCCCTCGAACTGCTGGGCGAGGCGACGATGGTGACGATGCGCGCCGGCAACACCATCGTGTCGGTCAAATCCGGCAAGGACTACCGTGTCGAAATAGACGATCCGGTCAGCGCGGCGATCCCGCCTGAAATCTGCCATCTCTTCGACCGCCAAACCGGCGAACGCCTGTAAAACCCGTGCGATACCGCCAACCGACAAAGGATGCCGCATGACCCGCGATGCACGATCCCAAGCTTCCCTCGATGCCGTCAAGGCGATGGAAAAGGGGCTGGCTGCCAACGAAATGGACATGACGAAGTATTTTACAGAAGACTTCACATGGCGTGGCAATCAGGGCTGCGGCACAAAAAACGGCGTCAGGGAATTCCAGCGCAACTGGCAGTTTCCCATCCGCGCCGCCTTTACCGACCGCGACTACAAGACCGAACATTTCATGGCTGACGGCGAATGGGCCGCCTGTTTCGGGCATATCGAAGGCACACACTCCGGCACTTTCATGGGTATTCCGGCCACCGGCAAACGCGTCAGGATCCCCTACATGGATTTCTGGCGGATCGAAGACGGGCGCATCGCCGACAACCCCGTCTCGGTCGATTTCGCCTCCGTCATGATGCAGCTCGGGGTCGATGTGTTCGGCGGGCAGGGATGGGAAAAATATGACCGGGGCGAGGAAGAGCCGCCCAAACCCGAAGGATACTGAACAATGGCAATCACCTATCTCAAATCAGGCAAACCCGAAGCGGAACGGGCAGAGGATGACGCCAAGGTGCGCGCAATTGTCGAGGCGACCTTGGGCGACATCGAAAAGCGCGGCGATGCGGCGGTGCGGGAACTGTCGGAGAAATTTGACAAGTATTCGCCCCCCAACTTCCGGCTGAACCAGTCCGAGATTGAGGCGGCAATGTCGAAGGTGTCGACCCGTGACATGGAGGACATCAAATTCGCCCAAGACCAAATACGCAACTTCGCGCAAGCACAACGCGCCTCCATGACGGATATCGAGGTCGAAACGATCCCCGGCGTGATCCTTGGGCACAAGAACATCCCCGTCCAATCGGTCGGCTGCTATGTGCCGGGCGGCAAATTCCCTATGGTCGCCTCCGCACATATGTCGGTCCTCACCGCCTCGGTCGCGCAGGTGCCCCGCATCGTCGCCTCCGCCCCACCGCAGAACGGCGCACCACATCCGGCCATCGTGGCTGCGATGCATCTGGGTGGCGCGCATGAAATCTACGTCCTTGGCGGCATGCAGGCGGTGGGTGCCATGGCGCTTGGCACCCAAACAGTTGACCCTGTCCATATGATCGTCGGCCCTGGCAACGCCTTCGTGGCCGAAGCCAAGCGGCAGCTTTTCGGGCGCGTGGGGATCGACCTTTTTGCAGGGCCGACAGAGACAATGGTAATTGCGGATGACACGGTTGATGCCGAGCTTTGCGCCACAGACCTGCTGGGCCAGGCCGAACACGGCTATAACTCCCCCGCGGTCCTGCTCACAAACTCCGAAAAGCTTGCCCGCGAAACGCTCGCCGAAATCGACCGCATCCTCGCCATCCTGCCGACCGCCGAAACCGCCCGCACATCATGGAAAGACTACGGCGAGGTCGTCCTCTGCGATACCTACGACGAGATGCTCGCCGTTGCAGACGACATCGCGTCCGAGCACGTGCAGGTCATGACCGACCGCGACGACTGGTTCCTTGAAAACATGACCTGCTACGGCGCACTTTTTCTCGGCCCGCGCACCAACGTCGCCAACGGCGACAAGGTGATCGGCACCAACCACACCCTGCCTACAAAAAAGGCGGGGCGCTACACCGGCGGCCTTTGGGTCGGCAAGTTCCTGAAAACCCACAGCTACCAAAAGGTGCTCACCGACGAGGCGGCAACGCTGGTCGGCGAATACGGCTCGCGCCTTTGCATGCTGG
>CBDTVH010000203.1:0-4971 GCA_965363665.1 uncultured Yoonia sp.
CCCGCCAAATCGCGACGTGCCACAGCACTTCGGCAGCCGCGTCACGGTCGCGTGGAATGGATCGCTGGAAGCGTCGCGCGCGGTGGCCATGACCCTCGATCTTGCCACGGCTGCAAAGTCCGTCACGATTCTATCGGGTGGCAAAGGCGAACCGCAGGGCGCGCCGCCTGAAGAATTAGTCGAATATTATCGCCTTCGTGGCATCACAGCGGACATCCATCGATTCGAAACGCGAAAACCCGCTGAGGCATTATTGCGTATTACGTCAGAGCTTGGTGCCGACCTGCTGATTATGGGGGCTTACGGGCAAAACCACGAACGCGAAACATTGTTCGGTGGAAATACGCAGGTCGTTGTAGATAAAGCAGAAATTCCGGTTGTTTTGGTACACTAAAGTATTCATTCATTGCGCAACAAAGTTTTACTTGAATTGAACTTTGAATAACTTAATTTCCTTACGAAGTAAGCGAATTCGCTTACTAAGTTCAGTTCCTAGTTGTATTGGCGAAATAGGATGGCTGCTTAAGCCCACAAAGGGAGAATTTTAAATGAAGTTTACCAAACGCACGCTACTCGGAATCATCGGCGCATCGCTTTTCGCGACAGCACCCATTCAAGCGTTGGCGCAAGACTGGGAGCCTCGCAAACCGATTGATTTTGTGATCATGGCTGGCGCTGGTGGAGGTGCGGATCAGATCGCACGCTTCATTCAAGCTGTGGCAGAACAGCAGGATCTGACGACACGTCCTCTCGTGCCCAACAACAAGGGCGGTGGGTCGGGTGCCGAGGCGCTGATCCACGTCAGCACCGCAAGCGATCCTGATCACACCATTCTGGTGACGCTCAATTCGTTTTTCACCACACCGTTGCGTCAGTCCAATCTTGGGATCGACATTCAGACGTTTACGCCGATCGCAATGATGGGCGTCGATCCTTTCGTGCTTTGGGTTCACAAGGACAGTGGTATCACGACCTTCGAGGAGTATATCGCCAAGGTTCAGGAAATGGGCGGTGAATACGTCATGGGCGGCACGGGTGCCGGTCAGGAAGACAGCATCGTCATTGCATTCATGTCGGGTGCCTATGATCTTGACGTCAAATATATCCCCTACGATGGGGGCGGTGCCGTGGCCAAAGATCTGGCTGGTCAGCAGATCATGGCAACGGTAAATAACCCCGCCGAAGCCAAGGGCTTTTACGAGGCCGGTGATTTCATTCCGCTTCTGGCGTTCTCGGACGAACGGATGCCGGCCTACCCGGATGTGCCGACGCTGAAGGAAAAGGGTCATGACTTTTCGTATTACAACCAGCGGGCCGTCGTCGGTGCGCCGGGCATGTCAGACGAAGCGGCAGCCTATTACCGCGATCTGTTCACGACGATCTACAACAGCGACGAATGGCAGGGCTACCTTGCATCCGAAAGTCTGTCGCCGCTGTGGATGAACGCAGATGAGCAACGCGACTACTGGGCACTGCAAGTCGAAAACCACACCGAACTTCTCGCCGCTCTTGGCGAATAAGACCTAGACGATCAATACAAAAGGCTGCCCGGATGAAAGGGCGGCCAGCAGGGAGGGCCAGATGCGCGTTGGCGAAATTGTAACCGCCGGGTTTCTGGCCCTCTTGTCCATCTATCTGATGTGGAAAAGTACCGAGCTACCGATCGGATACATCTCGGGGACGGGTCCGGGTGGGGGCGCCTGGCCCTTCTGGCTATCGGCGATCATGCTTATCTGCTGCGGTTGCATCGCATTCAACTGGTGGCGCGGTGCCAGCCCCGCCTCGCGATCCGATCAACCCGTGCTTGATAGTCACGGCTGGCGGTCACTGATTTTTGTCGGCGGGGGGATTATTGGCTTTGTCGCCTTGGTCAGCATCATTTCGATGTATGGTGCTATTGCTGTCTTCATATTCTATTACACGTGGTTCCTGGGGCGGCATGGTCTGATCCTCAGCTTGTCCATGTCGCTGATCACGCCCATTGCGTTGTTCTTCTTTTTCGAAGGCGCGATGCGGATCACGATGCCGTCCGGTTTGCCCTTCACCGACCCGGTTTTCAATATCCTCTATGACATCATTTACTGAGGCCATGCAGCGTCTCCCCAAAGAAAGAACCTAACCATGGAAGTCCTTTCCCTGCTTGGCGACGGTATGCTTTTGTCGCTTCAGCCTTTGAACCTTTTGATGATCATTCTGGGGGTCACCGTAGGGCTGTTCATCGGGGCGATGCCGGGGCTTGGGTCGGTCAATGGCGTGGCGATCCTGCTTCCCGTGACCTTTCTGGTGCCGCCGGGATCGGCCATTATCTTTCTCGCTGCGATTTACTACGGGGCGATGTACGGCGGTGCCGTATCGTCGATCACCTTGGGCATTCCCGGCGCATCGACAGCCGTCGCCACGACCTTTGATGGCAGGCCACTCGCACGTAAGGGGCGCGCAAGCCTTGCCTTGGTCACGGCCGCCCTTGCATCGTTTGTTGGTGGCACGATTGCAAACGTGCTTTTCACACTCTTCGCACCGCTTCTTGCTTCGGTTGCCTTGTCGTTTGGACCCCCCGAGGTTTTCGCACTGATGCTATTGGCATTTGCGACATTCGTGGGGTTGGGCGGCGATGACATTCCCAAGACGATTTTGTCGATCTGTCTTGGCCTTGTTCTGGGTGCCGTTGGCTTTGATCAAATATCGGGCGCGCCACGGCTTGTCTTGTTCGACTATAACGGCTTCTTGCAGGGGATCGGGTTTCTGGTCCTTGCCATCGGTGTCTATGGCATCGGCGAGATGCTTTGGACCATCGACCAGACCCGTGGAGAGGTGACGGCAACGACGCCGAAGATGACCGTTAAGGGGATGGCCGCAGATGCCAAGGACGCCGCCAAGCAAGGCTGGAAAGGCACGATGATCGGTTCGTTCCTTGGCTTCTTTGTGGGTATCCTGCCCGCTGCGGGTGCGACCCCCGGGTCGCTGATGTCATATGGTGTGGCCAAGATGGTGTCGCGTAATCCCAAGGAGTTCGGCAAAGGCTCCGTCGATGGGGTGGCTGCCCCCGAGGCCGCGAACAACTCTGCGTCGACCGGGTCGATGTTGCCCATGCTGACCTTGGGTATTCCCGGCTCACCCACTACGGCAATCCTGCTTGGCGGCATGGTGATCTGGGGACTGGTGCCGGGCCCACGGCTTTTTGTGGACGAGGAAGAGTTCGTCTGGGGCCTGATCGGGTCCTTCTATATTTCAAACGTCGCCGCACTTTTGATCAACCTTGCTTTCATCCCGGTCTTCATCTGGATGTTGCGGATGCCGTTCACCATTCTGGCGCCGATGATTTTTGTGCTTTCGATTGTCGGTGGCTATGCGGCGACGCGCGACATGTTTGATATCTGGCTGATGGTCGGCTTCGGACTGGGCGCGTTTTTTCTGCGCAAATTCGAATATCCGCTCGCACCAGCTGTTCTGGCCATTGTGCTTGGCCCCATTGCGGAACCCACCTTGCGGCAGTCGTTATTGCTGTCATCGGGTGATCCGTCGATTTTCTTCACACGGCCCATCGCCGGACCGATCACGATTATCGCCTTGGTCCTGATCTTTCTGCCTGCGTTCAAGTTACTGCGCCGCACGCGCAACAAAGGCAAAAAGCCAGCGTAACCACGCTGGCTTTTGCTGCTTGTCGTCAGGCTAGGTCCATCAGCCGTAAAGGCCCGCCACTTTCGCGCGCAGCTGAACAAGGGCCAGAACCGTATCAATCGTGGGCGTCGGCGTATCCGTGACCCGGCCCAATTCCTGCACCGATCCAACCAGCGCATCAATCTCCATCGGGCGCTTTGCATCAAGATCCTGCAACATCGAGGTCCGGTGCGCACCGACATCAGCGCCCCCCTGAATGCGGCGATCCACGTCGATGGGGAACTTCACACCCAGCTTTTCCGCGATGGTCTGCGCTTCCAACATCATGTTGCGGGCAACCTCGCGGGTGCCCGGATCGGTGCACAGCACATCAAGGGTCGCATGTGTCAGCGCCGAGATCGGATTGAACGACAGATTGCCCCAAAGCTTGACCCATATTTCATCGCGAATCTTGGGCCGGACCGGTGCTTTCAGACCAGCCGCAGAAAGCGCTTTGGACAACGCCATCGCACGTTCTGATTTCTCACCCGAAGGCTCACCCAGCGAAAAGCGGTTGCCTTCGATATGCTTGATGACACCGGGTTCAATCACTTCGGCTGCGGGATAGACAACGCAACCCAGCACCCGGGCAGGGCCAAAGCCATCCCATTGGGCATTGCCCGGGTCGACGCTGGCCAGACGCGTGCCTTCCAGATCGCCACCGCTTTTGTGAAAATACCACCACGGTACGCCGTTCACGCCCGAAACAATCGTTGTATTCTCACCAATCAGCGGCATCATCTTGTCGACGACTGGCGGCACCGAATGTGCTTTGAGCGTGACGATGACATAGTCTTGCGGCCCAAGATCGGCAGGGTTGTCAGACACGGTCACAGGCAGCGTTTTTGAAACCTCTTCCTCGATCAGGGTCAATCCGTTCGCTTTCATAGCGGCCAAATGCGGACCGCGCGCCACCAGGCTGACATCTGCACCAGCCTCGGCCAGTTTCGCGCCCATATAGCCGCCAATCGCGCCTGCGCCAAAAATACAGATCTTCATGACGTAGCCGCATCAGCAAGGCCCAGCTTTTCGGCCAGACCGATCCGCTGCATTTTGCCTGTCGCCCCCTTGGGGATTTCATCAAGGATAATGACCTTGCGCGGCACCTTGAAATCGGCAAGCCGCTCGGCGGCAAAATCCCGGATCTCACGCTCGCTCACGTCTTCGCCTTCGCGCAATACAACGGCTGCTGCGACTTCTTCACCCAGCTTGGGATGCGGCAACGCAAAGGTCACGACCTGCGCAATCGCGGGATGGGCGGACAACACGCCATCAACCTCAAGCGGGCTGACCTTTTCGCCGCCCCGGTTGATG
>CBDTVH010000204.1:0-4952 GCA_965363665.1 uncultured Yoonia sp.
GACCGTGGCCGTGAACCGAGCATGGCTGAGCCATTCGACGTTTTCTTGATGGTTCGTCGCCACTGCGGCATGGGTGATGACCGCGGGCCGGTCCGGTGCCATCATGGCCGTCAGATAGCGGCGTTTGGCATCAAGCACGGTCACGTTATAGCTCATGTGGGTCGGCACACGTGCAAGAACCGCGCCCGCCTGCTCTGCGGTGGTACAGGTTTGCAGGACATAGCGCAGGATCAAGGGCACGCCGAAACCGGTGCCCACAACGCGCCTGCCGCCAAACGTCAATGAGATGGCCAGCCCCGCGTCATTCATCCCGTCGACCAAACCCCAAAGCCCGTCTGATGTGCCCATCACCCGCCGACCTTGCCACCCGGTGTGCAAGACAAGGCTGTCAAAGGCGTTCGGGTTGTAGTCGTAGTTGCGCACCATCACAGGCTCTTCACCCGGCCAGATGGCCTGGCTACACCCTGAAAGATAGGGAGGTGGACAATAAAAGCTGAGGAACCGCGCGGCCTGATCACCGCCACCGGCCAGTTCGCAAAGATCATCATAAAGCGGAACAATTTCAGGCATATGCTCTTTCAGCGCGCGGCGGCCTTCAAGATAGCTTGGCCTCGCGGCGTCACCCTCTTTCAGCCACCAGCGTTTGTAGTCCGGCCAGTATTGCGCGAACAGCCCGGTCCATTTGGGACCGGGCAGATCTTCGCTGAGGGCGCGCCAAAGCATAGGTGTTTCCCTTTACAGTATTTTGAACGCAGGCTCCGCGATAGCAGGTCCGGCATTGGCCACCGGCAGCGCCTTGCCTGCCACGGTCTGTTTGATGCCGTGGATCCACTTTTTCGCGCGCTCATTCAACTGAAAGTTTTTGGTCATGGACCGACCGCGCGTCACCAAGATGCCAATGTCGGCACCTTCATAACGATAGCTTCCGGGCTGCATGATCTGCAGGAAGAACGCTTCGTTTTCGGATTCGACTGCACGGCGGTGATAGTCGAAACGATCAAAAACAACGCTGCCGTCGGCCAACATCTTGTAGATGCCGGTTTCCGGGGCGGCTGTGCAGATATCGACGTTGTCCTCGGTATGTTTGATGACCATCTGCGACCAGCTGTCGATCATATCGGGGTTGGCCCACCGACTGTTAAGCTCGGCCGTATCCAGATCGAATTTCTTCTTCGAGAATTCAAGCAGATGGAACAGGAACAAGGGTGCATCTGCATGCGCGAACGCAGCATGGTTGGTCATCGACGAAGCGCCGGTGATGCGCGGGTTCAATTCGCCAAGCCAAAGATCACCGGTTTTCTTGTCTATCAGGAAATCAAGCTCAAAATAGCCGCGATACCCTTCCTTGCGCAGTTGTTCACCGAATTTGAAGGTCAATTCGCGTGCCTGCTGACGGACCTTTGGCGGGAAAGCTGTCGACAAGATTTCATTACCGCACCAGCCGCCGCGATAGGGTGTAAGGTCTTTGAAACCAACAAGTTCGGTCATCAGTGGGCCAACGATGGTGCCTTCCCTCGTCGCACATGCTTCGATGGCCGAGCCACGGCAGTCGATCCGCTTCATGATCTTGATCTCACCCTCGCCGATGATCTCGTGCTCGTGACGGCGGAAATCAGCTTCGGACTTGATAAAGAAGGTCGTGTGACCGCTATCGCCGAAGGCGGATTGCAGCACCAGATCATGCCCAATGCCGGCCTTTTCACAGGTTTTCTGCAAATCCTCGTAGGATTTCACCTCGGCCAGCACGTTCGGCACGGATGGAACGCCGGCCTTGTTGCCGATGCGGACGGTTTCGATCTTGTTGTCCATGCTGGTGCGCAGCTTTGCCTTTGGGAACCAGACATCAGCGCCCAGCTCTTTGGATAGCCGCTCTGTTTTCTCGTCGAACATCAGGAAAACGAACTTTGGCTTTCCACCACGGCGTTTGATGAAGTCGATGACCTCTTTGTGCTGAAGCAGATAGTTGTTGATGTCCTCGATGGACTGGAATTCCGCATGCGGTTGCTCGGAAGGGCAGAACACGTTCGGATGCTTGCCGCCGTAACAGTCAATATAGCAGATATATTTGAAGTTCTTTACCCACTCATCGAGACCCAGCAAGTTGAAGTTCGTCGCCGAAATGAAATATATCGGGTCCTCGTTGCGATGAAAAAAGCGACGGATCTCCGAGATATTCTTAAGCACTGTTGGCATCTTGTTTTCCTTTTCTTATTCGGCGGCAGTTTTGAGATTTTTCGCCTTCGGCAGCGCAGCCAGCGCCTCTGGGGTGAAGACACGCAAGCCCAGATCGGCGCGGTAGCCGTGGATTTCGTTCACATCGAGCGCAAGCATGAACGCCAGGATTTCCTGACTGATGACTTGCCCCGGAACGAGGATGGGAAAGCCCGGTGGGTAGGGGATGATAAATCCTGCTGAAACCACCTCTTGGCCCGCATCAAGTGCATCTTTGAGCGATCCGGTCAGTTCGAGGTAATCACAGTTGGATTCCTGATAACTGAGGTAATAGGCCGTGCGGATATCGCCCTCAGGCGTCACGTCATCGGGACGGAATGCATCGTGAAACCTGCTGAAGTCGGGCAGGGGCGGATAGTTCTCGGTCAGGTTCTTGACCCGCTTGTCGAACGACAGCCGCTCCATCCGTGACGCATCGTCAAGCAGTTCGTCCAATTCATTGGCGATCTCAACCAGTACTTCGATCAGATAGGCAACGGATGACCGGGTGGTTCCGATATTGGTCATGAACAGCACGGTATTGCGTGATGTCTTGTTGATCTGGATGCCATATTTATCCATCAGAACGTCATTCTTGAACGTATCGCCATCCCAGCCGGTCCCACCGACAGCGAGTGTGACGCGGGTAGCATCAAGCACGAAATCGTCCTGCTCCCAGCAATCCCACATGTCGGTCCAGCCCTGATCGTTGTCGAAATAGCTGGTCACGCCGCTTTGCCGGTATTGCTCGGGGATCATGTCGCCGGCAGTCAGCACTTTGAAGTATTTTTGCAGCAAGGGATGGCTGCTAATGGCTTTGCGCATCGACATTGCAGCCTCGATCTGACGCTGTACAAATTCGAACCCTTCCAGTTCCACCTGCCGCCGACCCACATCAAGGGACGCGATGATCTGGTAGTTGGGTGAGGTCGACGTATGCGTCATATAGGCTTCGTGGAACGACTGCTCGACCTCGCCCTTGAAGTCCTGATCGTTGACATGGATCATCGACCCTTGTCGCAACGACGTCAGCGTCTTGTGTGTTGATTGTGTGGCGTAAACCCTGATCCGCGATGTAGGCGGAGCGATCAAACGCGTCTCTATCCACGTCTCGTCAGGGGCATCTGCCAGTTCTTTCTGCTGCGCTTCATAGGCTGCACGATGCGCGTCGGTCCGTAGCCGCTTGCGCAGGTTGTTGGCGGTGCGCATCCCTGTGCGCTGGCGGTAGGTGGGGCTGAAACGGGCAAAGGCGAACCATGCCTCGTCCCACAGGAAAACAAGGTCGGGTTTGATCGCCAGGCATTCTTCCATGACCCTTTCGACATTGTAGACAAGCCCATCGAATGTGCAGTTGGTCAGCAAGAGCATCCGCACGCGGTCAAGTTTTCCTGCCGCTTTGAGTGCCAGTAGTTGCTGTTTGATCTCTTTGAGCGGTACCGCGCCATACATCGAGTATTTATTAAGTGGATAGCTATCAAGATAGACGACCTCGGCACCCGCCAGCACCATCCCGTAATGGTGCGATTTGTGGCAGTCACGGTCGACCAGCACAATGTCACCGGGCCGAACTACGGCTTGTACGACGATCTTGTTGCAGGTTGATGTGCCATTGGTGGCAAAGAAGGTCTGCTTGGACCCGAACGCGCGGCTTGCCAGCTCTTGTGCTTCTTTGATGGGCCCGTGTGGCTCCAGCAAGCTGTCGAGTCCGCCGGATGTCGCAGATGTTTCGGCAAGAAAGATATTGGGTCCATAAAACGCGCCCATGTCCTGGATCCAATGCGACCGGGTGATCGACTTGCCACGGCTGATCGGCATCGCGTGAAAAACACCGGTTGGTTGTTTGGAATAATTGACCAAAGCCGTAAAGAAAGGCGTCTTGTTGCGTGCCGCGACGCCACGCAGAATATTCAGGTGCAGTTCCATGAAGTCTTCTTGATTGTAGAAAACCCGGCGGCAGATGCCAAGGTCAAGCCCGGCAATATCCTCGACCGATCGTTCCGTGACCAGATACGCATCCAGTTCCGGGCGGACCCGCGCGATCAAGCGACACAGTTCTGGTCCATAGTTTTCGGGCAGCATCGTGTCGATTTCATCCGAACCGCTGGCATTCGTCAGGTATTTGGTCAGGATTTCGTTGGCGTTCTTGGATTTCAGGACAAGTCCGGGGCGCACCACGATAGCCTGAATGTTGTGGTTGAACAAAACCGCGATCAGCGCGTCTTCCAGGCTTGGAACGACGACCGCTTCGTAGTGGAACGGATCTTCTGGCCTGCGCATGCGCGACACGTTGCTTTTAAGCCAGCGTTCCTGATGATCGTTCACATTGTCGACGATCAGAACCTCAAAGTAGGGGCGGGTCATCGCGCGCGCTTCTGGCGACAGCATCGCCTCGTCGTTGTGTTCTTCGTCGTCGGTACTGTCGCGTTCCAGCGGGATATTGCGGCGCCGGTAGGCACCTGTCGTCAATGCGCGGGTGACGCGGTGGACGGTAAAGGACAGTTCGTCGTAGTTGCCGTGTTCAAACTGTCGGCGCATGTGGTCAAAAGCTGCCATGCCGGGAAACGCCCAATAGGGCTCGATCAGCGCCAATGACTCGAACAGGTCGGATATCCGTGCGCTTAACCCGGCTTTATTCTTGGCGCTGCTTTCACGGCAGATGGACGTGGTTGCCTCACGCAGCGCGCTCCATCTGTCGGAACGCAGTTGTGTCGCAGAATAATAGTCGCTGACGGAATCCATCG
>CBDTVH010000205.1:0-4926 GCA_965363665.1 uncultured Yoonia sp.
TCATCATCGAGGTCAGCACTTCTCCGGGGTGTAGATAGTTTTGGTTGGCGTCAACGCCGATTGACAGGATATCTTCGTCTGCCGCCGTCTGCAGAACACCGACGCCGGTACCGCCAGCAGCGGCAAAGACCACGTCAGACCCTTGGCTGATCTGTGCCTGTGTCAACTCAGAACCCTTGACCGGGTCATTCCAGGCAGCAGGTGTCGTGCCTGTCATGTTTGCGATGACGGTTGCATCAGGTTTCACGGCCTTCACCCCCTGCGCGTAGCCACAGGCGAATTTGCGGATCAGCGGGATATCCATGCCGCCGACGAATGATACCGTGTCAGTCTCGGATGCCATCGCGGCCATCATGCCGACAAGGTATGACCCTTCGTGTTCGTTAAACACGACAGAGCGCACGTTTGGTGCTTCGACGACCATGTCGATGATGGCGAATTTCGTGTCTGGATAGTCGGCCGCGACTTCTGCCAGTGGTGTGGCCCATGAAAAGCCAGCCATGACGATCGGGTTTGCGCCGGATTCAGCGAAACGGCGGATCGCCTGCTCGCGCTGCGCGTCGGACTGAATTTCAACTTCGGCGTAGGTGCCGCCGGTTTCCTGTGCCCAACGCTCTGCCCCGTTGTAGGCGCTTTCGTTGAAGGATTTGTCGAACTTGCCGCCAAGGTCGAACAGGATGGCAGGATCTGCAACAGCTGTACCGGCTGTCAAAGCCAGTGCGGCAGATGCGCCAAGAAATTTGTGCATAAGTGTCATTGATATTTCTCCCAGGTCGTTACGCGAGGTCTGTCATGGGCGCAACACGCCCCCTCAGTTAAAGGCAGAGCCGATCTTAGGTCGGTCATCAACTGATAAGGCCTTGCCTTGCTGGGAAGATCAACTGCTTTTTGGCTGCAATCGCCTGTGCTGCCGTCAAAATACGGTGTTATCTGCGGTCTGACGCAAGGTCAGGTTGTCGTCAGCGACTTGCGCAAGACCAAAGCAGCAATGGGGGCCCCATCTTTGGGCACATAATAACCGGGGCGTCGCCCGATCATTGCATAGCCGCAGCTGGTATAAAGCTTGATGGCTGCGTCGTTGTCTTCCGCAACCTCAAGGAAAACTGTCTCCGCCCCCTGCGCTTTGGCCTGTTGTTCACCGGCCTGCAAAGTCTTGCGCGCGTGCCCCCGTCGCCGCTTGGTGGGGCAGGTAGCGATGGTCAGCACCTCGGCTTCGTCCAGAACAGTGCGGATCAGGGCAAAGCAATTGGCGTCCCCGGTCGCGAAGGTCCGGGGATGGGCAAGTAGTCTCACGAACTCTTCAGCTGACCAGGCGCGCGATGCGCTGAATGCAGCGGCGTGCAACTGGGCAAGCGCCTGTGGTGTCATGACAATATAAGGGGTGCCGGATCGCGCGGCGGCGCGGCGTCGGCGCTGCGAATGTAAAGCGGGGCGGGGCGTCCATTTCCATCGCCAAGGCGCGATGCGGCGATGTGCGCAACAGCTGCAATAAGGTCCGCTGCGGGTTTTTGTGGTTGTGCGGGTTCCACCAGTTGACGCGGCTCGGATGCGCCCTCTACGTGGAATTGCTGCACATAGGATTGGTCACGCGGCGCGGGTATTGTGGCTGTATATGGCAACGCTTCGCCAAATGCCCGGGCGTCAAACCCATTCACGCCGATTGCAGGCTTTCCAAGCCCCAACGCCAGTCCGCGCGCAGCGGACACTGCAATGCGGATTCCCGTGAAATTGCCGGGGCCTATACCGACACCGACAGCATCCAGATCACGCCAGCCAATTCCCTCTGAATTCAGCATCTCTTCCAGCATCGGCATCAGATGCTCTGCCTGGCCTTTGGCCATTTCATCCACGCGTGTCACAATCCGTTCACCCAACAGCAAAGCGGCGGCGCAATGCGCCGCCGATGTGTCAAATGCAAGGACGATTGGGTTAGGCTGCAACAGGCCGTACCTCGACCACCTCGGGGATGTAGTGGCGCAGCAGGTTTTCGATGCCCATTTTCAGGGTCAACGTGGATGACGGGCACCCCGCACAAGCGCCTTGCATGTGCAGATAGACCACCCCGCGCTCAAATCCGTGGAACGTTATATCGCCGCCGTCCTGCGCCACCGCAGGGCGCACGCGGGTATCAAGCAATTCCTTGATCTGGCCCACGATTTCGGCGTCTTCGCCAGTGTGTTCCGCATGGCCGCTGACGGGCTTGTGGTCTTCTGCCATCACGGATTGACCGGACTGGTAATGCTCCATGATCGCGCCAAGGATACCCGGCTTGATATGGTCCCATTCAACGTCATCGGCCTTTGTCACGGTGACAAAATCAATGCCAAAGAACACGCCGCTCACGCCGCCGGTTGCAAAAATGCGCTTGGCAAGCGGAGATGCTTCCGCCGCCTCAAGGCTTGGGAAATCTGCCGTACCAACCTCAAGCACATTCTGGCCAGGCAGAAACTTGAGCGTTGCGGGGTTTGGTGTTGATTCAGTCTGGATGAACATGGGGCCAACCTTTTTTGTCAGGATTTATATATGCGCTCGGATCGGCCCGGAGTCAAGGGATTGGAATCATTCTAAACTGTATCATGCAGCCTTAAGTGATCGCTTCCAGCCGCTCTTTCGACAAATCGCCAGGGACGATCGTGATCGGGATCGGCAGGCTGCCGGATTGTTTGCTCAGCTGCGTCACCAGCGGGCCGGGACCTTTGTTATCGTCGCCTGCACCAAGGACCAGAACGCCGATGTCGGGGTCTTCTTTGACGTGCGCGATAATCTCGTGAAGTGGCTCGCCTTCGCGGATGATCAGTTCGGGATCCACGTTTTGCTTGTCGCGCATCCATTTGGCGAACACCTCGAAATGCACTTCAATCCGTTCGCGTGCTTCGGCGCGCATGATTTCACCCACACCGATCCAGTGGTTAAATTCATCCGGCGGGATAATCGCCAGGACGGCAACACCGCCGCCCGTGCGCGACGCCCGCATTGCGGCAAAGCGCATTGCATTAAGGCATTCGCGGCTATCATCCAAAACGACCAGGAACTTACGCATGTCCATCTCCCTCTTGGTGCCAAGTGTGGCGCATCAAAAGGGCAGTGGCAACGACAGATTGCCGCGTTCATGGCGTCCAGTTTTCAGCCTTGGCTTGCGGCCCAGTCCCAATACATCTCGCGGACTTTTCGGGTTATGGGACCGACTTGGTATTGGCGGTCTTCGAAGGCGGTCACCGGGGTCACTTTCGACATGTTGCCTGACAGGAACACTTCATCCGCGCCGCGAAAATCATCGAATGTCAGTACGGTTTCATGCACGTTCACACCATCTGCCTTGAGGTTTGAAATATGGCGCGCGCGGGTGATGCCCGACAGGAATGTGCCGTTCGGGATCGGGGTGAAGACTTCTCCGTCTTTGACCATAAAGACGTTCGCCGTCGCTGTCTCGGCCACGTTTCCCATGGCATCGGCAACAAGCGCATTGCCAAAGCCTCGCGCGCGCACCTCTGCCAGCATGCGGGCGTTGTTGGGGTAAAGGCAGCCTGCCTTGGCGTTCACCACAGCGTCGTCGATCACCGGGCGGCGGAATTTCGTGAGGCCCAGAGTGGTCGAGGCTGTTTCCGGTGCAAAGGGAATTTCCTCCAGACAGATTGCAAAACCGGTTTCTTCCGGGCTGGGCACGATCGCTGTCGCATCGCCGTGGATCGCCCAGTACATCGGACGTATATAGACGGCAGCACCTTGCGGGTATTTGGCCAGGCCCTCTTGCGTGATTGCGATCATGTCTTCGGTGCTGACGGTCGGTGTGATCATCAGCGCCTCGGCAGATCGGTTCACGCGGGCACAGTGCAGGTCCAGGTCCGGCATCAGACCGTTTACGAAACGTGCACCATCAAACACGGTCGTGCCCAGCCATGATCCATGATCGGCCGCGCGCATGATCGGCACGTCACCATCATGCCATGCGCCTTCGAAATATGTGCGGATGTTCTTGCCGGTGGCCATGCTGCGCCCTCCCTTTCTGCCGAACCCTAGGCGCGCATTTGGGCAAGGTAAAGCAAGAGTGGCGTCCGATGCCGGGGAACATCGGACGCCGAAGTGTGCCAAGGTGAAAGATGGGACGAGCGTAACACCAAGACAAGCGGGCAGAGCGAATCCATGCCGCGCGGCGCAAACGTTACATGATCGCGTTTCAGTTTTGTGACGGTGGCCTCGCAAGCGCCAGGAGTGCCGCGACATCAAGTCGGTCATTGACCATTTTCAAATGGCCTGCGTTATCACGCGGCCAATCGGCCATCGGTTTGTCAACGTAAAGTTCAACGCCGTTTTCGTCAGGGTCGCGCAAATAGACCGCCTCGCTTACCCCGTGATCGGCGGCTCCGTCCAACGGAATTCCCGCGGCTTTGACCCGCGCCAAGACCTCGGCCAGGGATTGTCTGTCGGGATAGAGGAAGGCGGAGTGGTAGAGTCCTGTATGCCCGGCAGGCGGCGGTGTCGCGCCAAGGCTTTCCCAGGTGTTCAACCCGATGTGGTGATGATAATCGCCTGCGGCCAGGAACGCCGCACCGGTGCCATAGCGTTGCGTGAGTTTGAAACCGAGTATGTCCGAGTAGAACGCGATCGACCGATCAAGGTCAGAGACGCGCAGATGTACGTGGCCGACGCGGGCAGATGCAGACATGGGAAAAACCTTTCGCGGTTGCACGCAAAAAGTGGCATATCGGAATGGCGCACGCAACGGCGATCATTGCAGGGTTTATGTGCAAATTCGCACAGGCCGCCTAAGAGCGCAGCAGCCCCACAATATCGTATGTATCGCGCAAGATCGGGTTCGCGATTGCCCGCGCTTTTTCCGCGCCTTTGCCCAGAATGCGGTCGATCTCTGCCGGATCGGCCATGAAGCGCGCCATTTCTTCGGATATGGGTGCCAGCTTGGCAACGGCC
>CBDTVH010000206.1:0-4901 GCA_965363665.1 uncultured Yoonia sp.
ACATATCCTTGATCCCGGTCAGCGACACCAAAGTGCCCGGTGCCGCCAGCCGCTGTTTCAGCGTCGGGATCAGGGTTTGTCCGCCGCCCAGGGGCTGTGCGTCGTCATTGCCAAGTGCCGCAACAGCGTCAGCGATGGTTTTTGGTCTTTGAAGATCAAATGCATACATCTGTGCTCTCCTTATTGCGCGTTTTGCATGGCGGACCACACACGGTGCGGGGTCATCGGCATGTCGATATGGGTGACGTTCCTGCCGCCTGATTGCAGCGCATCAATCACTGCATTCACGACGGTCGGTGGCGAGCCGATCGCACCGGCTTCGCCGCAGCCCTTTACCCCAAGGGGGTTATGGGTGCAGGCGTTGCCCAGGCTGTGATCCACCACGTAGAACGGCAGATCATCGGCGCGCGGCATGGTGTAATCCATATAGCTTGCCGACAGCAGTTGGCCGGTTTCGTCATAGACGGTGTTTTCAACCAGTGCCTGACCAATGCCCTGGCCCAGACCACCGTGCACTTGCCCGGTTACCACCATCGGGTTGATGACGTTGCCGAAATCATCCACGGCGGTCATGCGGTCCACACGCACCTTTCCGGTGTCAGGATCGACCTCAACCTCGCAGGCATAGGCCCCTGAGGGGTAGGTAAAGTTGGCAGGATCATAGAATGCCGTTTCCTCAAGTCCTGGCTCGATGTGTTCGAGCGGGAAATCATGCGGAATATAGGCCTTGAGCGCGACCTCCCCGAATGACACCTTGCGGTTGGTACCCGCTACGCTGAAGTCGCCGTCTTCGAAGGTGACGTCGCTTTCTTCGGCTTCCAGCATATGTGCGGCGATCTTGGTTGCTTTCACGATGATCTTTTCAGTGGCACGCACCACAGCCGATCCGCAAACAGCCAGCGACCGCGATCCATAGGTGCCCATGCCGAACGGAATTTTCGACGTGTCACCATGCACGATATCAATGCTTTGCGCATCAATGCCCAGCATATCGGCAACAACCTGCGGGAACACGGTTTCATGGCCCTGGCCGTGACTGTGCGCGCCGACCATCACCGAAATATTGCCCGTCGCATTCACCCGCACGGTGGCGGCATCATAAAGGCCCACGCGCGATCCCAGCACACCGACAAGGTTGGACGGTGCGATGCCACAGGCCTCGATATAGGCATTTACGCCAAAGCCACGCAGCAAACCCTTCGCCTCGGATTCGGCGCGCCGCGCTTCAAAGCCTGCCTTGTCGGCAAGCACCTCAAGCCGGTCCATCAGGGCGTCGTAGTTGCCGCTGTCATATTCCAGACCTGCGGCCGAAGCGTAGGGATACTGATCGGGTTTGATGAAGTTCTTGCGCCGCAATGCAATCGGGTCCATGCCAATTTCGCGGGCCGCTTTGTCGATGACGCGTTCCAGCGAATATGTGGCCTCGGGCCGACCCGCACCGCGATAGGCGTCGACGGGGGCGGTGTTGGTGAAAACGGCCTTCACGTTCACATAGACCAGCGGGACAGTATAGTTTCCGGCCATCAGCGTGCCGTGCAGGAACGTCGGTGTCGCGGTCGAAAAGTTGGACAGATAGGCGCCGACATTTGCCAGCGTTTCCGTGCGGAATGCCAGGAAGTTGCCGTCTTCATCCATCGCCAGTTCTATCTTGGTCACGTGGTCACGGCCATGTGCATCGGTCAGGAATGCTTCGGTCCGGTCGGCGGTCCATTTCACGGTGCGGCCCAGCTTTTTGGCGGCGGCCAGAACAAGCGCCTCTTCACCGTAGTGATAGATCTTCGATCCAAAACCGCCGCCCACATCAGGGGCAATGACAGTCAGTTTGTTTTCGGGAATACCCATCACGAATGCGCTGATCAAAAGCCGCGTCAGATGCGGGTTCTGGCTGGTGGTGTGCAGCGTGTATTCACCGGTGCCGGGGTGATAATGGCCGATGGAACAGCGCGGCTCCATCGCGTTGGGCACAAGACGATTGTTGACCAGTTCCAGCGTTGTGACGTGATGGGCGTTCTTGATGGCCTCATCGGTGGCGGCACGGTTGTCTTCGATCCAACCCCAGTCGAAACACTGGTTCGTGCCGATTTCATCGTGCACAAAGTTCTCACCGGCAAGGGCGGCCTTCATATCAACAACGGCGTCCAGCTCTTCGATGTCCGCTTCAATCGCTTCGACAGCATCGCGACCTTGTTCGACGGTTTCCGCAATCACTGCGGCGTAGGCGTCACCGACATGGCGCACTTTGCCATGGGCCAGCACCGGGCGCTTGGGTTCCTTCATGGGCTCGCCATCGCGGCTGTTGATCAGCCAGCCTGCGGGGTTTCCGCCCACTTCGGCGAAGTCTTCGCCTGTAAAGACAGCCAAGACACCGGGCATCGCTGCGGCTTTGGATGTGTCGATTGATTTGATCTTGCCATTGGCCACTGTCGAACGGGCAAAAACAGCCGCGCATTCGCCATTGGTCTGGATATCGTCAGTGTATCGTCCTGAGCCGGTCAAGAACCGGACATCTTCGCGGCGCGTTGTTGCAGCGCCTATTCCACCATCTTTTGGCATCTTATTTCTCCCTGGGGGTAAATCTCTTTGATACTAGGCTGGTTCAATCGCCGACACATCCTGACCGGATGCGGCCATGATCGCTTTGACGATGTTATGATAGCCCGTGCAGCGGCAGATATTGCCTTCGAGGTATTCGCGGATTTCGCCCTCTGACGGTTTCGGGTTGTCTTTCAGCAGAGCCGCCGCGGACATCACCATGCCGGGCGTGCAGAACCCGCATTGCAGGCCGTGATGATCCTGAAACGCCTGCTGGATCACATTGAGCGATCCGTCAGCGTTGGCTTGCCCTTCGATTGTAGCAACCTCTGTGCCGTCGGCCTCGGCGGCGAACATGGTGCAGGCCTTGATCGCGGCGCCGTTCACATGCACGACACAGGCCCCGCACTGCGAGGTGTCGCAGCCGATATGCGTGCCGGTCAGGCGCAGATCTTCGCGCAAGAACGCTGAAAGCAGCGTGCGTCCTTCGACCTCTCTTGTGACGGATTTTCCATTTACCGTCATGGTGACTTTTGGCATCTATTTCCTCCCTTAGGTATCATCACGCCCCCACGCTTGCCTCCATCAGATACGCGGTTGCGGTGTCGGTCGCCTTGCGCGCAACGATTGCGCCAGCTGGTCCAACCTAACCAGCTTGCACCAGTTTTACTGAATTCGCCTAGTGCAAAATGAAAGATGTGAAGCCGCACGCAACCGGCCGCCGTCAGAAATGATATCTGGGGAATATCTTTCGCGAGATTTTGACGATATCGTCTGGTTCTGTGACGGGCCCGACGACCGGCACACCCACACCAAACAAAGGATGTCGCATGGAACTGACCGACGAAATCATTATTCAGGCGCCCAGGGATCAGGTCTATGCCGCGCTGAACGATCCCGAGGTGCTGCAACGATGCATTCCGGGCTGCGAAGAACTGATCAAGCATTCCGACACCGAGCTTGAAGCCAAGGTCCTGCTCAAGATTGGGCCGGTGAAAGCAAGGTTCAGCGGTGACGTCACCCTTGATAAAAGCGGCGCACCTGACGCGTTTTCACTGACCGGTCAGGGAAGCGGGGGGGCAGCGGGCCACGCCAAGGGCGGTGCAGATGTGACGCTGACGCCGGATGGTGACACGACAATCCTGCGCTATGAGGCCAGGGCGGCCGTGGGCGGCAAGATCGCGCAGCTGGGCAACCGTTTGGTGCTGAGTACAGCCAAGAAACTGGCGGGTAAGTTTTTCGACGCTTTCGCCGCTGAAATGAATGACGCGCCGGTTGACTGAAACGATCACATATCTTGAGCATCCATCCGATGTGATCGGGCAGGCGGCTGCATTGACAAAATCGCACCGGCGTTTTGCGCTGATCACATCAGTCGGTATCGAAGGGGGGGCTGCACGCGAAGTGGGCTCGCTTGCGCTGGTTGATGATCAAGGGCAGATGCATGGCTATCTGTCCAATGGGTGCATTGATCGTGATATTCAGCATCACGCGACGGTTGCGTTATCGACGGGGCAAAAGCAGGTGCTCAGATATGGCAGCGGGTCGCGCTATGCTGATCTGAAACTGCCCTGCGGCGGTGCCTTGGACGTCTTGATTGATCCAACGCCCGATGCCACGGCCTTACTTGGTGCCAACGACGCGTTGCTTGCGCGGCAGCCGACGGTCCTGACGTTTGAATTGCCCGATGCACCGCAGACCGCTGTGTCATTCGCCTACACCCCGAAATTCCGCCTCTTTCTGGCAGGGCGGGGGGCCATTTTCAGGGCAATGGCGCAGGTCGGGGCCTCTGCGGGGTTTGCGCTTTATCTGTTATCGCCGGAGACCGATGACCTTGCAGCCGTTGCTGCACTTTCCCCCGATGATCCGGTTCATCTGACGTCGCCGCAGCAAACCATCCATCTGAAAGGCTTGGATCAATTCGGGGCTTTCCTGACCTTGTTTCATGATCACGAATGGGAGCCTGCATTGCTGCGCGCGGCACTGGGGACGCCAGCTTTGTTCATCGGCAGTCTGGGCAGCATGCGCACCCATGCCCTGCGCTGCGAAGCACTGAGGCAGGATGGTGTGCCCGAGGCCGATATCGACAGATTGCACGGACCGATCGGGCTGGTCCCATCGCTGAGAGAGGCCCCGCTGATCGCCGTGTCAGCCATGGCTGAGGTGATCACCGCGTTGCCCAAAAGCGTGACGCCTGCGTCATGATGTGAACCGGCACTGCTGAAGCGATGCGCCCACACCCTGCGCGCAGACAAACGGAGTGATATCGGCACGCAGGTTTACTTGGCCACGTCCGGCACAGGCTGGCTTTGCGTGATTGCCGATATAAATTCCGAGAACAGTTCTCCCTGAGAGCTTATGCGCAATTT
>CBDTVH010000207.1:0-4894 GCA_965363665.1 uncultured Yoonia sp.
ATAGTACGCCACCGCAGCAGGTGCTGAAAGAAGGATGATCTTGCAGTGTGGACCAAGGTCGCGATCAAACCCCTGCCAGTTCACCTTGCAGCGGCGGTAGGGAGTGAAGCCTTCGACCTCTTCCACGATCCGAAAGCGTGATGCGCCCGAAAGGGTGATCATATATCGCCCGTCTTCGGTTTCCGAAAACGCGGTGACCTTGCCCGCGCAGCCGATTGCATGCAGCTTGCCGTCGCGCCCCGGCGCTTCATAGGGCTGCACCATCCCGATCAGACGGGACGAGGTTTTCAGCACATCGTCCAGCATCGCCAGATAGCGCGGCTCGAACAAATGCAGCGGCAGCCGTGCGCGCGGCAACAGCAGCGCGCCGGGCAGTGGGAACACGGGGATCGTGTCTGGCAAATCAGTCTTTGATATCATGTAGCAAGAGGTAGGCCGAACGGCCCGTCAGGCAAATATCATCGACGACAGTTTGCGCCGTCCGTTCAGCACGACCGGATCTTTTGCGTCGTGGGCATCGAATATCTTGAAGAGCTGGGTCTTTGCGGCCTCATCATTCCATTCCCGATCACGGCGGAACAGTTCAAGTAACTGGTTGACCGCTTCTTCGGCCTGTCTGTTCGCAAGCAGGGCGGTGGCAAGATCAAACCGGGCCTGATGGTTGTCCGGCTCTGCCTCGACCGTTGCCTGCAATTCGGCCACCGGACCTGCGTTCGCAGCTTCACGCGCGAGCATGATCTGCGCATGCACCGCCTCAAGCAGTGGATCGGTGGAAATCTCGGCCGGTGCGCCGTTCAGGATCGCTTCGGCCTGATCCACATCGTCCAGCGCAAGGTAGGACCGCACGAGGCCCGCATAAGCAGGGGCGTTGTTCGGCTCTTCCTGCAAGATCGCGGCAAAGGTTTCGGCCGCGTCAGCAGCAGCACCTTCGTCCAGCATCTGATTTGCAGCCTCAATCGCGGCACTCAGCCCCTCGGCCTCGGGATCGCCGGCAAGGGCCGCGATCTTGTCAACGAAGGCGTCAATCTCGGACGGGGGCAGCGCGCCCTGAAATCCGTCAACCGGCTGCCCATTGAAGAACGCATAAACGGTGGGGATCGACTGCACCTGCAACTGGCCCGCATAGGCCTGATTGGCATCCACGTCGATCTTGACCAGCTTGACCCGGCCCTTGGCCTTGGTCACAGCCGCCTCGATCGCGGGGCCCAGCGTTTTGCAGGGGCCACACCACGGCGCCCAGAAATCAACGATGACCGGCACCTCTTTGGAGGCTTCGATCACATCCGCGGCAAAGCTTGCATCAGTGCCGTCCTTGATCAGATCAGCGGGGGCGCCTGCGGTTGCATCCAGTTCCAGCATGTCTGTCTCCTTTAATCCTGTGTTACGCCCTATATGTGCGCTCGGGGCGGCAAGGCCAAGGGGCAAAGCTGCTTTACGGCTGCCTGGCATCCACATAGCGTTGGCGCATGACCCAAAGTGTTCCCATGCAACCCAAACTTGGCGCTATCGCCGTCGTTCATCATGATGGGCGGTTCCTGCTGGTCAAACGCAGGAAGGAGCCAAACGCCGATACCTGGGGCTTTCCGGGCGGGCATGTGGAACTGGGTGAAACGGCGCTGGACGCCACCGTGCGCGAGTTGGCGGAAGAGACGGGGGTGGTTGGAAGGGCCGAAGGCTATCTGACCAATGTCGATGTGATTGCGCGGGATAGCGATGGGTTGATCGGCTTTCACTATCTGCTGGCCGTCGTCATCTGCACCTATCAAAGCGGAACGCCGCAGGCCGCCGATGATGTCAGCGACGCAGGCTGGTTCACCGCCGAGGAGGCCGCAACGCTGCACCAAAGCCCCAACCTGCAAGCGATCATCGAACAGGTGGTCGCGTAGGGCGGGCTATATCAGCTTTCTTGCTTCGTGAGGGCAAAAGGCCCACTGTTCAGCGATTATACTTCACACATTTGATAAGACGGACCCTTTTGTCCGTCGGGAGAATTGAGCGTTATGGACTATGCTGAAAAAATATCTTCGCACTATGCGCACGGAAACCTGTTGGCCGCCATTAAGGCAGGGCTTGAGGCGCAAGGCATCCCTACGGAGAACGTGAGTGTTGAGGATCTTGGGCCGGTCGATGAATTCCATATCGGTGGCCGGATGGCGAGCGCACATTTTCTGGACCAACTTGAAATCAAGCCTTCACAGACGCTTCTTGATATCGGCTGTGGCTTGGGGGGACCGGCACGATTTGCCGCAAAAACCTATGGCGCAAAGGTTGTCGGTGTCGATTTAACCGCTGAATACATCGAAACCGGACAGGCGCTTTGCGAATTGGTGGGCTTGTCCGATCGCATTGAGCTTCACTGCGCAAGCGCCCTTTCGCTGCCGTTTGAGGCCGCGCAGTTCGACGCAGCATTCATGATGCATGTTGGCATGAACATCCAAGACAAGCAGGCCCTGATTGCAGAGGTGTCGCGCGTTCTAAAGCCCGGTGCGAAATTTGGTATCTACGACATCATGAAGACCAATGATGAAGAACTGATATACCCCGTCCCTTGGGCAACCACATCCGAGACAAGTTGGCTGGCACGCCCCGAAGACTACCGAGCGGCGTTCGAGGCCAATGGATTTACCATTGCAAAGGAAAACAACCGCCACGCGTTTGCCATGGCGTTCTTCGACAAGATGAGGGCAGCGAACGCGGCCGCCAATGGCCCGCCGCCATTGGGTTTGCACGTTCTGATGAAGCAATCGACCGCAGAAAAAATCCCGAATATGATCGCGAATTTGGCTGCAAATCGGATTTCGCCCATCGAAATGATCGCGGTAAAAGGCGATTAGGCCTCACTGTCTGGGCATGGGTGCTGGCGTCATCGCCCTTACTCCGTCACCGCCACCATCGGCCCCAGAGACTGGAACACAAAATCGCTCCGCCCTTGGTCGCGGGCAAAGAGCCGAGACACCTTGCCGTCGAAGTACAAGGCGTTGGGTAGGTTCAGATAATCCCGAAAGAAGCTGCCGAATTCGTGAAACGTCACACTGCCGTTCGAGATCACAAAGACGGCGGTGCGCCCGTCCGCGCTTGTTCCCACGCCGTTGCGAATGAACCGCGATCTGCTGTTCACCAGGAACCGGGGGTGCAGCGCGCCGTCGATGACCAGCATCGGGCCGGACTGTGTGGCGTCACGGCAGTCGGGCGCGCGGGCCAGATAGTCCAGCGTTTCGTAAACCTGTGCGCTGTCCGCATTGATGCAAAACACGCCATTGGGCAGCAGGCCAAAGTTACCGGGGCCTGCGTTGGGGATCACCCGCATCGTTTCCACACCACCCTCGCGGTAATGCCCCACAGGAGAGCGGTCATCGTGGTACATTCCTGCATTCATGGCGAAAGTCAGCGACTGAACGCCCGGCAGATCCTCGATCCCGCCAAAGCTGCCGATCACCGCACCATCTGCGTCTTTATGAAACAAGCGCAGGTCTTCGGATACGACATCAACCGTACAGGCGGTATAGCTGTTGCCCGCATAATCCACGTCTTCGCAGGTCACTGCCGCTGCGGGCAGCGCCCAGAACAACAGCAGAACCGCAAGCCAGCGCATCAGTCGTCCAGGTCCTGACGGACATGATCCTCTGCCAGCAGGGCGCGTGTCGCGTCGATCTGATCAAACGTGCCGTCAATCTCGAACCGCAGTTCGGGGGCGAACTTCATCGTGCCGCCCTTCACCACCAGATGCCGGATTTCGTGGCGGTTGCGGCGCAACGCCTCTAACGCCTCTTCCTTGCCCTGCCCGCCCAGGGGCAGCACAAAAGCGGTGGCGATGCGCAGGTCGGGGCTCATCCGCACCTCGCCCACGGTGATGGACATGCGCGCAAGTTCGTCGTCATGCACATCGCCGCGTTGCAGGACTTCGGATAGGGTTCGGCGGATCACCTCGCCCACGCGCAACATGCGCTGGGTGGGGGCCTTGCCGTCTCGGTTTGAATGCTTTGCCATAGCGTTCATTTAGTCGTTGCAGCGCCTGATGCCAAGCTAGGCTTTGCGTCAGCGGCAATGTGGCGCTAAACGAGGGCCAAGAAGAGGGAAGCAATATGACAGATACACCAGGCATCGTGATCACCGGCGGATCGGGCCGCATGGGGCAAATGCTGATCCAGACCGTGCTGGGTTCCGACAAATGCCGACTGGTGGGCGTGTTGGAGCGTCCGGGCCACGATTGGGTCGAGCAGGATGTAGGCAAGGCGATGGGCGGGCAGCCGGTTGGTGTGGCCGTCACTGACGACGCGGTTGAGGTGTTTGCCAAGGCGCAGGCCGTCATCGACTTTACCGCACCTGCTGCAACGGTCGATTTCGCCGGTCTGGCCGCGCAAGCGCGCGCTGTGCACGTCATTGGCACGACGGGGCTGTCGGAGGATGATCTGAAGGCCATCAACGCGGCCGCACGTCATGCGGTGATCGTGCGTGCAGGGAATATGTCGCTTGGGGTCAACCTGCTGGTACAACTGACCCGCAAAGTGGCAGCCGCACTTGATGATGACTTTGATATCGAAGTGATCGAGGCGCACCACAACCAAAAGGTCGATGCCCCCTCAGGCACTGCCCTGATGCTGGGCGAAGCTGCCGCTGAGGGGCGTGGGGTGAACCTAGAGGACGTCAGCGATAGCGGGCGCGACGGGATGACCGGGGCGCGCAAAAGGGGCGATATCGGCTTCAGCGCCATTCGTGGCGGCGCTATCGTGGGTGAACATGATGTGCTGTTTGCCGCCGCAGGGGAACTGATCGCGGGCCTGTTTCACCTATCGGTGTTCGTGGGAGGATGGGCGGCTGCGGTCTTCGTAGCGGCCTGGTTTCTGTTCCTCTGGGGATACTTCGTGCTCTTCGAGTTCCTCGCCAACGGCCGGAC
>CBDTVH010000208.1:0-4884 GCA_965363665.1 uncultured Yoonia sp.
CCTGAGCCCGCTCAACCAGCGCCGCTGGCGCAATTTCCGCCGCAACCGGCGGGCGTATTGGTCGTTGGTCATCTTCAGCGTGCTGTTCGGCTTGTCGCTGTTTGCCGAGTTTATCGCGAACGACAAGCCAATCGCGGTCAGCTACCGCGGCGAAATCCGCATGCCGATCTTCAGCTTTTATTCCGAGCAGGAATTCGGGGGCGATTTCCCGACCGAAGCGGGCTATGGCGAGGTTGAGGTTGATTGCCTGATTGTGACCGGGGGTCTGGAGGAATGTTTTGATGAGCCGGAAAGCTTGATCGAAGCCGTCAATGAAGGTGTTGATCTGGATATTGCAGGGTTCGAGAAAGGCTGGATGCTGTGGCCCGTCATTCCCTATTCCTACAACACTATCGGGGATGTTGGTGGCGTCGCACCGGCCCCGCCAAGCGCGCAGAACTGGCTGGGCACCGATGACACCAAGCGCGATGTGGTTGCCCGTGTCATCTATGGCTTCCGATTATCGGTGACATTCGCGCTGACTGTGACCGTTGCGGCCTCGATCATCGGGATCATGGCGGGGGCTGTGCAGGGTTATTTCGGTGGGTGGACCGACCTGATTTTCCAGCGCTTCATTGAAATCTGGACAGGGATGCCGTCGCTTTACGTCATCATCATTGTCTTTGCGATCTTGGGGCGAAGTTACTGGCTTCTTGTGTTCCTGACAGTGCTGTTCGGATGGCCCGCCCTTGTTGGCGTGGTCAGGGCCGAGTTTCTGCGCGCTCGCAATCTGGAATATGTCCGTGCCGCCAAGGCGCTGGGCGTCCGCGACCGGACAATCATGTTCCGCCACATGTTGCCCAATGCGATGGTGGCGACACTGACGATGCTGCCTTTTCTGGTAACCGGTGCCATTGGCGGTCTGGCTTCGCTGGATTTTCTTGGCTTTGGTCTGCCATCGTCCGCTCCATCGTTGGGCGAGATGACATTGCAGGCCAAACAAAACCTGCAGGCACCATGGCTGGGCTTTACCGCCTTCTTCACCTTCGCGATCATGCTGTCGCTGCTGGTCTTTATCTTCGAAGGCGTGCGCGACGCATTCGATCCGCGCAAAACGTTCGTGGCCGATGGCAACGTGATCACGGATGACGCCGTGTTTGAGACAACCACCAAGGCACAGGCGACAGGGACCGACGGGCGATGAGTAATCCTGTTCTTGATGTGCAAAACCTGCGGGTTGCCTTCCGTCAGGATGGGGATACGACCCACGCTGTGCGCGGCGTATCATTTCAGGTCCAAAAGGGTGAAACCGTTGCCATCGTCGGTGAAAGCGGGTCAGGCAAGTCGGTGACGGCTCTGTCCACTGTTCAGTTGCTGGGTGACAGCGCGGTGATGGCCGGGTCGATCAAATACGACGGCGAGGAAATGGTCGGTGCGGATGAAGCCGCACTGCGCAGGGTGCGCGGCAACGACATCAGCTTTATCTTTCAAGAGCCTATGACGTCGCTCAATCCGCTGCATACGCTGGAAAAGCAACTGGCCGAAAGCATTGAACTGCACCAAGGGCTGCGCGGTGCTGCGGTGCGCGAACGGATTATCCAATTGATGCACCGTGTCGGTATCCGTGACGCAGAAAGCCGCCTCGGGGCCTATCCGCATCAGCTGTCAGGCGGACAGCGCCAGCGCGTGATGATTGCGATGGCACTGGCAAACGGCCCGGAATTACTGATCGCGGATGAACCGACCACGGCGCTGGATGTGACCATTCAGGCGCAAATCCTGGATTTGCTTGCCGATCTGAAACGCGATGAAGGCATGTCGCTGCTGTTTATCACCCACGACCTGACGATCGTGCGCAAGATTGCGGACCGCGTTTGCGTCATGAAGGATGGCGAGATCGTCGAGACAGGCGCAACGGCTGAGTTGTTCAAGAACCCCCAGCACCCTTACACGCAGATGCTGCTGGCCGCGGAATCGACCGGTGTGCCCGAGCCGGTCAGCCCTGACGCACCCGTGGTATTGCAAACGGACAGTGCGAAAATCTGGTTCCCGATCCAGCGTGGGCTACTCAAGCGGACGGTGGGGCATGTCAAGGCCGTCAACGACGCCACACTGACTGTGCGCGCGGGCGAAACGCTTGGGGTTGTGGGCGAAAGCGGGTCGGGGAAGACGACGCTGGCCCTGGCCGTGATGCGCCTGATCCGCTCCGAGGGGCGGATCGCGTTCCAGGGCGCCGATATCCACCACCTGAACCAACGACAGATGCGCCCTTTGCGCAGTGACATGCAGATCGTGTTTCAGGACCCCTATGGCTCACTCAGCCCGCGCATGACAGTGGCCGAGATCATCGCCGAGGGGCTGGGCGTGCACGGTGTAGAGCCGGGGCGCGACCGGCGCGATATGGTCAGTGAGATCATGGGCGAGGTGGGCCTCGATCCGTCCCTGATGGATCGCTACCCGCATGAGTTTTCCGGTGGGCAACGCCAGCGCATCGCGATTGCACGCGCGATGATCCTGCGGCCCAAGTTGCTGATCTTGGATGAACCGACTTCTGCTTTGGACATGACGGTGCAGGTTCAGATCGTAAAGCTGCTGCGCCAATTACAGCAGAAGAACGGGCTGGCCTATCTGTTCATCAGTCACGACCTGAAGGTCGTGCGCGCGCTATCGCATAAGGTGATGGTGATGAAGCAGGGCGATGTGGTCGAAGCGGGTGACGCCGACACGATCTTTGATGCACCGCGCACCGAATATACCCGCGCCCTGATGGCAGCCGCATTCGAAGGCAAAGTCGCCTAGCGGTCTTAACCGTCAGACCCGATCATGAAGCATGTGGTGCCACGCGCCTGCAACCGACGGCAGGCCAGATCAGCGCCTTCGCGGGTCAGCCCCATAAAGTTCGCGTCAAACCCGCCAGAGCGCTGCACCACCCGGCGCAATGACCCGTCAAGCGTGCTCATCTCGTTCAGAGCGACGCGCAACAAGACCCGTTCGGCATCATAGCGGGTGTTATAGCGGCCTACGTTCACGCCCCAGTGCCGTCCGCCACTGGTTGATATACGGGTTACGACTTCTGGTGCGGTGTCGGCAACAGTCGTTTCCGGAAGCAGTGCTGCGACCTGTGTCTCAACGTCTGTACGTGCAATCGGCGTGACGGCTGGCGGTTCTACTGCGGCGACTTGCGTTGGCGCAGGTTCGGGGGCAGCCGCACCAATAGCTTCGGCAAGCGCGGCATTCACGGAATCCGCGACAACTGCATTTATGATGTCGGTATCAACTGCGGCGACAAGGACTTCTTCCTGCACAGGCGCTGCTGCGGGCCGCGACATGGGCCGGATACTGCGCGTTATCAGACCGCTTACGCGGACGACTTTGCCCGGATTGACCTGACCTTGCGTGTTTGAACTTGTCAGCATCGCTGCTGGTGGGTTCGGACGCCGGACCGTGGCACTTGATGGGGCACGGTTAAAGCCCATGTCCATCAACTCGGTGATGCGGGCGTTGCGCGCAGATGTGGATGAGCCGCCGAATACTGTGGCGATGATGCGTTCCTGCCCACGCTGGGCAGAGGCCACCAGATTGAACCCGGCAGCGCGCGTATAACCCGTCTTGATGCCGTCACCACCTGCATAGCTGTCCAGCCAGCGCCGGTTTGTGTGGCGCACAGTTGCAATCCCTGCATCGGCAGAGCGGCGTGAGAACAGATTGTAGTATTGTGGGAAGTCATAGATCACGTGGCGCCCCAGCACGGACATGTCACGGGCAGTGGACAGGTGCCCGGATTGTGTCAGGCCGTGGGCGTTGCGGAAGTTGGTGTTGCGCATACCCATCGCGCGGGCCGTGCGGTTCATGCGTGTGGCGAAGGCTTCTTCGGAACCAGAGATCGCCTCGCCGATAGCTGTGGCGGCATCATTGGCGGATTTGACGGCGGCAGCACGCAGCAGGAAACGCAAACGGATAGTTTGGCCAGCCCGCAGGCCCAGCTTCGATGGTGGCTCGGATGCGGCAAGACGGCTGATCCGCACTGGCGTATCCAGCGTGATCTCGCCGCGTTCAATGGCTTGGAACGCCACATAGAGCGTCATCATTTTGGTCAGGGATGCCGGGTGCAACTGGGTGTCGGCATTGCGCGAATGCAAAACCTCGCCAGTGCGCGCGTCCATCACCATGGCGGCATAGGGTGCCGCGGTCGCACGCAAGGGTGCGAACGACAAAGATACCAAAAGTACACATAAAAACAGCCCGTGAAAGGCCCACTGTCCCAGACGACTTGTCACGTCGCTTGCCTCATTTTCTGCCTCGGTAGCCCCGAATTTTTCCGGTGACCTTATTGTTATAAAGGAACGCTAGCATAAGTTGGGTTTTCAGAAAATACCCTAAATTCAAAGACTTTCGCGACGTTCATCGTGCCGTTTGTCCACATCTTGTGATGCCCGGCAGCGGGGCCGCTAGATAGGTGATTTGGAGCATCAACATGGTCATGTGCCGATAATGTTTTGATGGGGTTTTCATGTGCCACCTGTGCCTTATATATAACGCCAACCCAACAAGGCGCACCAAATGCTGGCAGAGTTTTACATGATGGCTGACAAAAAGGACGATGGCGACGGTGACGTCGGCGTCGTGCTTGAGACGAAGCCAAAGACAAAACGCCCGCCCATGTATAAGGTGTTGATCCTAAACGATGATTTCACACCAATGGAATTCGTCGTACATGTGTTGGAGCGGTTCTTTGGCCTATCCCACGCACAAGCGTTTGAGCTGATGTTGACCGTGCACAAGAAGGGCGTGGCCGTTGTTGGCGTGTTCAGTCATGAGATCGCTGAAACCAAGGTGGCACAGGTGATGGATTTCGCGCAGCGTCACCAACACCCCCTTCAATGCACGATGGAGAAAGAATAGCGC
>CBDTVH010000209.1:0-4874 GCA_965363665.1 uncultured Yoonia sp.
AGCTCGATGTCGTTATTGCCGGCGGCCTGCACCAGCACCCAGCCAAAGCCCTTGTAGTTGAACAGGGTCTCGACGATGACGACGCCGTTCAAGAGCCATGGAAACTGCAGCATGATCACCGTGAAAGGCGCGATCAGCGCGTTGCGCAGCGCGTGCTTGAGAACGATCTTGGGGAAGCTCACACCTTTCAGGCGGGCGGTGCGGATGTATTGCGCTGTCATGACCTCGGTCATGCTGGCCCGCGTCATCCGCGCGATATAGCCCATACCGTAAAGGGCGATTGTGATGACGGGCAGGAAGAAGTTTTCGAATGTGGCGTCCTCCATGGCCGATGTTGCGGTGCCTTTGAACCATTGCATCCCGAAAGTCGCGGTCGCAAAGACCGAGATGAAGACAACACCCGATACATATTCAGGCGTCGCGGTCGAGACGATGGACACTGTCGAAAGGCTGCGGTCGGTGCGTGATCCTTCGCGCATGCCCGCAAGCACGCCAAGGATCAGGGCACCGGGGACCATCACCATCATGACCCAGAACATCAGCTTGCCGGTCAGGCCAAGGCGGGTCGCAACGATTGATCCGACATCGTCTTTAAAGACCGTCGAATAGCCCCAATCACCCTGAAGGATGCCGCAGAATGTCGATGCGTCCTCGACCTCCACACCCGGACCTGCGCAGCGCGCGCGCACTTCGCCGTCGGTGCCTTCGATAACATAGCCGGGCAAGACACCCAGCCATTGTCCGTATTTGACCGGCAAGGCCTGACTGTACCCGCGATTTTCCAGCCAGCTGACCACAGCTTCGTCCGACATACGGGCGTTGCCTTGGGTCTTGGCAAGTTTTTCAAGGTTCGGTGCGAGGTTCGTCAGCCAGAACACGATAAATGTCAGGCATAAAGCCGTGAGGAGCATGACCCCAAGGCGGCGCAGAATAAACAGTCCCATAAAGGCCCCTGTTGGTGAGCAGCGTCAGGTCGTTGCCTGACTATAAGTTTCATTGCGGCCCCGGTTTGCCGGTGGTCCACATCTGATCGCAGAAAGGACCGCCCAAGCGCGGGCGGCCCTTTGTGGATTTAGCTTAGGCGGCGAAGGCCACTTTGTACATCTGTGGCAGGTATGCGATGTGCATGTCCCATCCCACGATGCCAGGCTTGGCGTGGCGGTAAAGCGAACGCCAGTATGGCTGGATCGTGACACCTTCGTCCGTCATGATCGCCTGCAACTTTGCCATCACCTCGCGGCGTGCGTCCGCATCCGCGATCGAGTTGGCTTCGGCCAGCAACGCGTCGAACTCTGCATTGGCAAAGCCGCTTTCGTTCCATGCTTCGCCGGACCGGTACGCCAGACCCAGGATCTGGGTGTCCAGCGGACGGTGGTTCCAGTTGGTCGATGAGAACGGATATTTCGTCCAATCGTTCCAGAAGGTCGAACCCGGAATGATCGTCCGCTTCACATTGAAGCCCGCATCGCGCAACTGGGCGGCAACCGCGTCAGTCGTGTTCTTGCGCCAATCATCGTCGATGGACACGATTTCCATCTCGAAGTCCTGCATGCCGGCCTCTGTCAGCAGGGCAAGTGCGCCCTCTGGATCATAGGGCATGCCGGGTACATCAGCCCATGCAGGGTGCATCGGACCAACGTGCTGGTTGCGCGCTGTCTGACCAAGGTTGGAATAACCCAGCTCAAGGCAGACCGCGTTATCGACAGCCATGGCAATCGCCTGACGGACGCGCTTGTCAGCGTAGGGCTTCATGCCATCGACTTCTGCCTGCTGGTTGGGACGAATGCAGATGGTCGCACCGGATGCGATCTCGGACCGTTCCCAGCCGATGCCTTCGACAACTTCGACAAAGTCGCCGACGGTTTCATAGAACATGTCCACTTCGTCAGCCGCCGCAGCCGCAACCCAAGCGGAGGGGTCGGTGCCGTAGTCGATGTATTCGATCCGGTCAAGGAATGCGCCTTTGCCTTCGGCATAGCCCCACCACTCGAAACCTTCGTTGCGGACCAGCACGCCTTTGACGCCCACTTCAAGGCTCTCTGGCAGGTAAGGACCGGTGCCCACAGGATTGCCGACCATGTTTTCTGGATCGAAATCAGCAGGGACGATCGCGGCAGGATAATCGGCCATACCCGCGATCAGCGAGATGTCGGAACCCGGCAGGTTCAGGCGTACGGTCAGATCATCGACAACCTCGATACCGCCTTCCACGGCCTTGCCGGTTGCCTCGTCGATCAGGATCGCGAAACGGCCAGCCATGGAATTACCTTCCATGTTCTTGTCACACCAGCCTTCGATATTGCGCGCAACATCGGCAGCGGTGAAATCGTCGCCATTGTTCCATTTGACGCCCGGGCGGACATTCAGCGTGTATTGCGTGGCGTCGTCATTCACTTCCCAGCTGGTCAGCAACATGGGCGCAAAGGAGCCGTCGTTGTTGTATTCAACAAGATACTCAAGCCAGCCATGCGAGAAGAACGCGATCTGCGTCCAGTCATAAGTACGTGGGTCTTTCAGCGCGCGCACTTCCATCTGCATGCGGATCGTGCCGCCCTGCTGTGCGTGCCCGGCCGCCTGCGCGGGTTGTGCAGCGCCAATCAGCCCATAGGCTGTGGCTGCCGTCACACCAAGCGCGGTTGTGCGTGCAAGGAATTCACGGCGGTCGATCTTGCCCGCCTTTGCTTCCTCAGCGTACATCAACGCTGCCGGGTGGATTGATTTTGGTGAGTGCGTCATTCGTTTCTCCCTGTGACACATGTCATTCATTGTCGGGGCATGCGCATGACCGATCGTCCATCAGCAAAAAACCGCTCCCCCGTCCAGCAGCCATTCGGCACAATTTTTGGGCAGAGGTCAACCGGACGATTTACAATTCAGATGACAATTGCGACATGCGCCATGCCTCAAAGCGACATTTGCTCGGCCGATTTCAAAGCGCTTTGGTGCTGCATCGCAGCAAGAGCGAAGGGCTAGGGACGCTTGATAACCGCGCTTTTGCGCCTGAAATCCCGCGGTGCCTGACCTGATTTTTCCTGAAAACTGCGCGTGAAATAGGCAGGTGAGCGAAAACCGAGGCGACGGGCGATATCCTGCACGGGCATATCCGTGTCCTTGAGCAGGGTGCAGGCTTCGAAATGGATGCGTTCGTTCAGTAAATCCAGTGCAGAGCGGCCACAGGTCTTGCGACAACTGCGCGCAAGATGCGTCGGCGTGACCCCAAGCTCGGCAGCATAGCTGGCGATACTGCGGTCCGAATGAAAATGCCGGGCGATCATATGTGTGTATTGCGCGACCAATTTCGCGGCAGCCGTTTGCCGGCGGGCGTCCACCGTAGCGGGGGCGCGGTATTTCAACTGACGCTCTACAAAGATGCCCAGCAAGCCAAAGTGACAATGCGCCGCACGCAGATCGCCATTCGGCTGCAATTCACGCTCGATCGCTTCGATCAGCGACACCAGCTCTTTTTGCGGATCAACATCGAGCAGGCGCAGATGAAACGGTGCATCGGGCCAACCCACTACATCCGGCAGGGTCAGGATCTGGGCAAATACAGTCGGCCCGACCTCCATGCCGTACATCGTGTCAGGCGGTATATAGATCAGGTTATTGGGCCCGTAACCATTGGTTAGCCCTGCAACCGTGATGCGCCCCTGACCCTTGGTTATGTGGATCAGTCGCCCTGTCGCATGGCTGCGCATCGCTTCGGTCCGCCAACGTGCGGCGGGTCCGGCAAAACTGATGGTTGCCAGCGCAAGCGCCGGGTTCTGTGTGCTCATCATGTTCATCAACTTGCCTCAATGTCGATTTTTGACAAGTCTGCGCAGAAATCCGTTTGGATTCAATCCTCTGGCTGATCAGCGAACCGCAGTGTTGCAGATAAGTCAGGGCTATCGGCGGGAATATGGTGCCAATCCCTGTGGCGTGAGCGAAACCAGGTGCGTTGCCGCTTGGCGTATTGGCGCGATGCGATGATAGCGGCATCGCGCGCGTCCGGCAGCGTCATTTGACCGTGCAGGTGGGCAATCAGTTCTGGCGCGCCAATGGCCTTGGATGACAGGTAATCGGGGTTCCAGTGGAGCAGCATCGCACGCGCTTCATCAAGTGCGCCTTGTTTCAACATCAGGTCGAACCGGCGCGCGATCCTGTCATTGAGCCAGTCTTTGGGCGCGTCAAGCGTGATGCAAGTGGCCTGTTTCAGCGGCAGCAGCGGCTCGAAACAGCTTGGCGACCTGTGCAAAACCATCAGGGGCGGCGGTGTCTGGTCCTGCCACTGCGCAAGGCTCTGCCCGGTGGTTTGCATCACTTCCCATGCGCGCTGAACCCGCATCCGGTTTTGCGTGTCGATCCGTGCGATGGTTTCCGCGTCGATTGTCGCAAGCAGGTCATTCAGCGACATCGCATTTCCCACGGTTCTGACGGCGGCAGGGGTAGGGGGGATCTGGGCAAGGCCCTGGGTCAGGGCGTTGAAGTTCAATCCGGTGCCGCCGACGATGATGGGCCGTTCTGGCCCCATCAGAAAGGGCGATACGTCGCGCAGCCAATGCCCGACGGAATAGTCCGCGTCGAAAGGGACATGGCCGTAAAGCGCGTGCCTGGCTGCGGCAAGGTCGGCGTCACCGGGCCGCGCGGTCAGTATCCGCCAGCCATCAAAGACCTGCAGCGCATCGGCATTGACGATCACACCGCCTTGGGTATGCGCAATGTGCAGTGCCAAGGCAGATTTGCCCGATGCCGTAGGCCCCGCAATCAGCACCGGGCGATCCGGTGTGATGATTGGTGAGTCTGCCGGGTCGGTGCGATGGTCCGTGACCTTCACCATTTTCAGATCATGCATCGCATGTCAGCGCGACGCTGAAAAGGCACCATCGTCAAAC
>CBDTVH010000210.1:0-4865 GCA_965363665.1 uncultured Yoonia sp.
TCATCTTTGCCCGAGCGCCCCATGGATTGCAGGATGTCGCGACAGCGGTCTGCCTGAGATCGGATCAGCTCTGCATCCTCAAAAAGCTCGGGCCAGTCCTTTAGTTCTTCTTTAAGTTCGCTGCTGACCAGCTTGATCGTTGCCAAAGGCGTGCCAAGTTCGTGGGCTGTGGCCGCAACGACGCCACCAAGATCGGTCAGTTTCTGTTCGCGGGACAGGGCCAGTTGCGTCGCCAGCAAAGCTTCGTTCATGGCGTTCATTTCGGCCGTCACCTGACGGGCATAAAGCGCAAGAAAAACCAGACTGATCAGCAAAGCGACCCAAAAACCGAACTGAAACAGACCAGGTAGAACCAGTTCGGTTCCATTGGCGCTGATCAACGGCAGGCTGTACCGGCTGACAATGGTAATGAGCGAAATAGCCGTCAGACCAAGAAAAATTGTACTTCGAATAGGCAGGACAGTCGCCGAGATTGTCACTGGCGCAAGGATCAACATCGCGAAAGGATTGTTCAAACCCCCTGTCAGATACAACAGCGCACTTAACTGAAAGATATCGAAAACAAGCCAAAGGGTTGCCTCGACCTCGGACAAGCGTTTGTTGGTGGGGTACGCATAATAGGACATCACGTTGGCAACGACTGCGATGGTGATGACCAGTGCTGCGGCAGTCACCGCGATGTCGATGCCATAAAAACGGACTGACGCAATGATAGCTGCCGACTGACCGGCGATTGCGAACCACCGCAGTGTCACAAGTGTGCGCAGCCGTACCCAATCGCTGCGCTCTTGCCGTTTCAACAGCTGAAAGTCGGTAGGCGGCATAGTGTTATATCCGATCCATGAACACGCATGAGGATAAGTCGAATGACGCAATGATCAATGCGACCTGATTTCCCGATTTAGCTTGGACAATGACAGCCTTCGCCATCAAACTCGTATCTTCGCGTTCAAGTTGACGGGGCCTTTTCCCAGCCTACGTAAGATTGGGAATTAAGGATAGGTCAAAACATGAATACCGAGGCATTGGATCTGGGCGAAGACAAAAGCCTTCTCTTGGTTGATGATGATGAAGCGTTTCTGCGTCGGCTTGCAAAAGCGATGGAAAAGCGTGGGTTTGAGGTTGAAATGGCGGGTTCAGTGGCAGCAGGCAAGGCCGTTTCAACGGCACGGCCACCCGCATACGCCGTGATTGACCTGCGCCTTGAGGACGGCAATGGCCTTGACGTAGTTGAAACCTTGCGTGCGCGCCGCCCTGATGCGCGGATTGTCGTCTTGACCGGTTATGGCGCGATTGCAACGGCCGTTGCCGCAGTCAAAATCGGCGCGACGGATTATTTGGCCAAACCAGCGGATGCGACGGATGTGACCAATGCGTTGCTGGCTTTGACCGACGGGCTTCCACCCCCGCCCGAAAACCCAATGAGCGCCGATCGCGTGCGTTGGGAGCATATCCAGCGGGTGTATGAATTGTGTGATCGCAACGTATCGGAAACGGCACGCCGTTTGTCGATGCACCGGCGCACGTTGCAGCGTATCCTGGCAAAACGCAGCCCACGGTAGCCTGCCTTTCGCGGCAAAATTGCTACTTCTTGTCGTCCGGATCGCGCGTCAGCAGGTTGAATTTGCGCAGCTTGACGTAGAGTGACTGGCGCGACAGCCCCAGCATTTCAGCCGCGGCTACACGATTGTTCATCGTCAGCTCAACCGCGGTTTCAATGCACATCTTTTCCACGACATTGGTGGTTTCAGCCACAATATCTTTCAATGTCGCACTTCCAACCAGTTCAACGACAGAGCGCATGCTTTCATCGCTGGTGGGATGCTGCGACCGCGATTGCGTGGCTTCAGCGCGGCCCGCATCCCGCAGGACAAAGGCAAAGATCGTCTCCTGACCCGCCATGATTTTTGTTACCGATACTTCGACAGCACGCGGGCTACCGTATTCACCGGCCAACTTCGTTGCATAGTTCCGCATCCGTCCGGCGCGGGCGGCATTTTCCGCCATAACTTTGAAGTCGACGCTACCACGCTGCAAGTAGTCTGCGATGCTGCGGTCGCGCACATTCACGTCATGGGCGACGTCAATCATGTCAAGGAAGGCTTCATTGGCAGAGAGCACATCGCCCGTATCAGAAGTAAAAACCATTGGGTCTGGCCCATTTGCGTAAAGGGCGTGCAAATTTTGGCTCAGGTCATCGACGCTTGCGCTGTTTTGGTCTTCCGGGATAAGGCGACAAAGCAAAATCCGCTCACCCGCAGCGCGAAACAGGGTCGGAAATATTTCGACAGTGCCGCCACCGCCCCGCAAGTCAGCGGTGATTTTCTTATTCCGTTCCGAAATAGCCTGTGACGCCAGCGCATCAACCATGTCGCCGCGCTTGCGGCCTTCAAAACACCCTGACAGCTGATTGCCGATCAGATTTTCCAAAGGACGATCGACAAGTGCGACCGCAGCGGAATTGGCTTCGGTGATTTCACCCGTCAGAACCGACACGAATAGGACGGCTTCACTGGTGCTTTCCATCAGAACGCGAAAGCGTGTGTCGTATTCGCGTTGCGTTTCATAATCGCGCTCTAGCGAAAGCTGCGCTTCCACAAGTTGCTGCTGCATCTCGGCGATTGGACGCAGATCACGGCCCAACAACAGAATAGCCCCATCCGGACCAATGCGGTGAAAACTATAGCGAACCGGCGCTTCCCAGCGGCTGCTGCCGTCCGTATGATTGAGTTCAACAGGACGGACGTTTGGCTTGTCGCCCAGGAATTCCGCAAGGCGGCTTTCAAATTTTGAAACGCTCTCAATCGTGAGTGTGGCGCGGATATCCTTGTTTTCCCACCGCTCAAGCTGGCGAAATGCGTCGTTTGACGGATTCACAAGGACTGACAGGATGGCTCCGGTCTCCGAGATCACGACACCGACGTCTGCGACTTCTGCGATAATATCGCCAAGGATCTCAGGTGCGATAAGCGGAATCGCACCGCTGTTCCAGTATTTCGTCCCACGAGATGTCATGGGAGCCACCTGTGGTTGGGAACCGCCTTCATGGTTTAGGTCCCGTCCTTGGCGCGTACCGTGTCGTGCGTTTTTTCGTGTAGACCGCAAAACTTCAGGGCCTCGCCGGGTATTCTTGTCGCAAAGTCAGCCCCCGTAAGCGCCGTTAGATCTTCAACAGTCTCGACTTCCAGAATGGAGCCACCGACCACCACGGGAGGCGGATTATTCATCGAGGTTTTGATAACATCAATGATCTGGCGCAACGATTCAAGCGTTTCGCCGCGTGACGATGATATAAAAACAGTGTCGTATTTAGTCCGTAAAATGCGGTCGGCAACATCGGTGGGTCTGCCACCAAGAAGCAGTTTGACAGAGTACCCTTTTCGCCGCAGTTGGCTGGTCAGCACGATGGCGCCAAGCGTATGATAAACGTCCCGCAGGACAACCAGCAGGATTGATGGCGCTGCAGGATCAGATACATTGTCGCTTGCCCAGCTGGGCCCCAGTTCGCGCATCATCGCCTGCAGGCGTGACACCCCGATTGTGACACGGGCAAAACCAAGTTGGTCTTCACACCACTGATCGCCCAGATCGCGGGCAATGGCCGGAATATAAATATCAGCCAGGTCTTCGGGCCGATTGCCTTGTGCCACTGAAGATCGAATGGTGTTTCTGCAAACCGCCGGATCAGGATTGAGCGCCGCCGCCTTCAATTCAGCAAAGAGTTTATCGTCAACATCGTGTCGGACATCATCGACAATAGGCGCCGCAACAAGACGCCGTTTTGAATCTCGCTGTACCTCTGGCACGGCACTTTTCTTCTTGGCGTCAAAGTTTTGACGATCGGCCATCTACGGCTCCTCTGACTGAATCAATGCCTGAAGGCGCATTTACAGCAGTTAAGGCATTGTCGTTTGTGGCTTAAGGAATGTCAAAGCAAATTGACATTCATCAGGAAGGGCTAGTGGAGCAATAGACGTATGCCCTTATAAAATTGATATTTTATCAACTTTTTATGTGTGCTAACCCTGCGGCAATAAGTACATCAAGAAGTGTAACTTAAAGTTGACACATGCGCAGTTTGCCACCTAAACTTGGCATAACAAACTTTCAGGGACTCTGTTTATGGCCACCGCCAGTACCAATACCTCCAGTGTGCAAACACTTGGACGGCGTCTTTATTCCGACGCTGAAAGGGCCCGTCGTGACGCCACGAAATGGACCCTTGTGCAGGGTCTGCTGGCACCCTTCCAATTCGTCGTTTTCTTGATCTCGCTGGCCCTTGTTTTGCGCTACCTGATAACTGGCGCCGGATACGATGCCGCGACGCTTTCCATCGTGATCAAAACCGGTGTCCTGCTGCTGATCATGGTGACAGGTGCGATCTGGGAAAAGGTCGTGTTCGGGCAATACCTTTTCGCCCCTGCCTTCTTTTGGGAGGACGTGTTCAGCTTTGCGGTTATCGCGTTGCATTTGCTTTATGTTTTCGCCCTCCTCGCTGATGCGCTGGCACCTGTGAACCTGATGTACCTGGCGCTTGCCGCCTATGCCGCCTACGTCATCAACGCCGCTCAATTCGTCTGGAAATTGCGCCTTGCAAGACTGGACGCGGAGGCGCGCGCATGAATGTTCCGTTGCCCCCCACAAACGGCGGTTGCCGCACCGCGCCGGTTCTCAAGGAACGCGGCCAGCGCGAAGTGTTCTGCGGCCTGACCGGCATCATCTGGTTGCACCGCAAAATGCAGGACGCGTTCTTTCTTGTCGTCGGGTCGCGCACCTGTGCGCATCTGCTGCAATCGGCAGCAGGCGTGATGATCTTTGCCGAGCCGCGATTCGGTACGGCGATTCTGGAAGAACAGGATTTGGCC
>CBDTVH010000211.1:0-4859 GCA_965363665.1 uncultured Yoonia sp.
CTTGCGGGCCAGATGCTTGATTGAGACAGAAGAAGCCGCGGCGGTGCGGAGCGCCGTGAGAAGGTTTCCGCCAACCATTGCCTTGACCATGCCTGTGTCGGGATCAAACAGGAAAACCGTGGACTGGTGGTTGATGTGTCCATGCTTCTCAAGGTTATTTGGCCAATATCCACCGGCCTTCAGGCCAAGCGCCATGCCAGCTTTGTCGAAACCGCCCTTGAAGCCGTAAAGCGCATCCTCGTAGCCGATCGCCTCGCGGATCACGGGGAAATTATAGGCGCTGCCTTTGGACATGGATGCAAAGACTTTTTCGACGGCGTCAAATGCGTCGGCGCGGGTCAAAAGGCCTGCGATTTCTTTTTCGGGAACGATAATCATTCGGGTCTTCCTTACAAAACGGGCCGGTCTGACGACCGACCCTTGTCTTTCTTCGTCCAATCAAACTTCCCCCGGAGGGTCCGAGATCAGTAAGCCTTACCGCGGGCTGACACGGGCCACAGCGTTTCCACCTTGCCGTTGCGCACGCCGACGTACCAATCGTGCACGTTGCATGTCGGGTCGCAGTGACCGGGCACCAGCTTCAGCTTGTCATTGACTTTCAACACACCGTCAGGGTCTGCAACCACGCCATGCTCATCCGAGCATTTGACGTATTTGACGTCGTCGCGCCCGTAGATCGTTGGCAAGCCACTGTCGACGGATTGTGCCTTCAGGCCAGCATCAACGATGGCTTTGTCGGCCTTTGCGTGGCTCATGACCGAGGTCAGGATAAACAGCGCGTTTTCCCACTCACCCTGGTCAATCCGGTTGCCGTCCTTGTCAAGGATGCGGCCATAGTCCGCGTCCATGAAGGCGTATGACCCGCACTGCAATTCGTTGAACACACCAGAGGCGCTTTCAAAATAGTAGGAACCGGTGCCGCCGCCGCCGACGATATCGCTTTCGATTCCTTCGGCTTTCAGCATGTCGAGTGTTTCGCGCACCTGATCAATCGCGATCTGGGTTTTGCTCTGACGCTCTTCGTATGAATCAAGGTGCTGCATGGCGCCCTGATAGGCTTGGATACCTGCGTATTTCAGGCCTGGTGCCGCTTCGATTGCTTTGGCAAGGTCAACAACGGGCTGACCGTATTGCACGCCGCAACGGCCTGCGCCTACGTCGATTTCGACAAGGCATTCGATTTGTGTGCCGTGCTTCATCGCAGCGGCTGACAGGTCCGCCACGTTGTCGATGTCGTCGACACAGCAGATCGCGCGGGCACCCAGCTTGGGGATGCGTGCCAGACGGTCGATCTTTTGCGGATCGCGCACCTGGTTGGACACCAGCACGTCTTTGATGCCGCCGCGGGCGAACCCTTCGGCTTCCGATACCTTCTGGCAGCAGACGCCAACGGACCCGCCCAGTTTTTCCTGCAGCAATGCTACATCGACAGACTTGTGCATCTTGCCATGCACGCGGTGGCGCATGCCGTGGGATTTTGCGAAATCGCCCATCTTCTTGATGTTCCGCTCCAGCGCGTCCAGATCCAGCACAAGGCAGGGTGTCTGGATGTCGGCCTCATCCATGCCGGGCAGGGCGGGGACGTCGTAGCCGACTTCGAGGTTCTTGAGGTTGCTCATATCGTTCATGGTTTTTCTCCCTTTAGCCTTGCATCCAAGGCAATTTGTCCAAATCGACGTTGCCGCCGGTCACGATGACGCCTACGCGCTTACCGGCGAATTTCTCTTTGTTCTTCAGAATCGTCGCCAGAGGGACGGCGCAGCTGGCCTCCATCACGATCCGCAGATGTTTCCAGGTCATCTTCATCGCGTCGATGATTTCTTCCTCGGACGCCGTATAGATGTCGGTCACATAATTCGACACGAAGTGCCACGTGCGCTCTTTCAATGGCACCAGCAGACCATCGGCAATGGTCTTGGGTGCGTCATCCGCGATGATGTGACCCGCTTTGAAGCTGCGATAGGCGTCGTCGGCCTGCTCAGGCTCGGACGCGATGATCTGCACCTCTGGCGCGAGGGTCGAAAGCGTCAGACAAGTGCCTGAGATCATGCCGCCGCCGCCAATGGGTGCGACCATCATTTCCAGCCCGTCAACTTGCTCCATGAATTCCTTGGAACACGTACCTTGCCCCGCGATCACGCGCGGGTCGTTGTAGGGGTGGACAAAATCGCCACCGGTTTCTGCCTGCACCCGAGCGAAGGTTTCTTCACGCGATGTTGTCGACGGATCACATTCGGTAATCACGCCCCCATAGCGGCGCACGGTGTCTTTCTTGGCTTGCGGTGCGGTGCGCGGCATCACCACGTTGCACGGAATACCCCGGCGCATCGCAGCATAGCTGAGGCAGGATGCGTGATTCCCAGAGGAGTGTGTCGCTACGCCCCTCTTGGCCTCTTCGTCGCTCAACCCAAAGACTGCGTTCGACGCGCCACGGACCTTGAACGCCCCCGGCTCCTGAAAGTTTTCGCATTTGAAGAAGAGTTGCGCGCCGATCTGCTCATTCAGGTAATCAGACGTCAGGACCGGTGTGCGCCTGATGTAGGGCTTGATACGCTCATGCGCGTCAAGCATGTCCTGATAGGTTGGGATATACATGTCGGTCTGGTCTTTCATCACGCTACATCCTTCAACATCATGCCAGTGCTGCCGCGATAATATTCCTGCGCCGCTGCAACGCCAGAGCCAAGTTTGATATCAAGACCAAGGTCCACCATGCACATCTCGGCGGTGGCGATCCCGGACAGGGCCATCACGTCTGTCATGCTGCCCAGGTGACCGATACGAAATACTTTGCCGGCGACTTCACCAAGACCAACGCCGAACGCGACGCCGTATTTTTCAGCCGCATGTGTCACGATATCCGTCGCATTGAACCCCTCGGGTGTCTTGATCGCACTTACCGTGTCCGAGTAGAGATCAGGGGATGCCGCGCACAGCTCCAATCCCCATGCGTCGACGGCCGCGCGCACACCGGATGCGATACGGGTGTGGCGGGCGAAGACATTCTCCAACCCCTCTTTCAGCAGAGTCTCTGTCGCCAGCAACAAACCGTTCATCAGACCAACGGCCGGGGTGTAGGGATAGGCGTTCGCGGCATAGCCTTTGGTCATATCCGCAATGTCAAAGAAGGTGCGCGGCAACCCGGCGGTCTTGCTTGCTTCCAGCGCCTTTTTGCTGAAACCGACGATGGCCAGACCAGCGGGCAACATGAAACCTTTCTGCGACCCGGTCACGGCGACATCAACGCCCCATTCGTCAAAGCGGAAATCCATCGACCCGATGGAGCTTACCCCATCGACAAATAGCATCGCAGGGTGGTTCGCGGCATCCAGCGCCTTGCGTACGGCGGCGATATCAGACTTCACACCCGTTGCGGTTTCGTTGTGTGTGGCAAGAACGTCTCTGATCTTGTGCTCGGTATCGGCCTTGAGGATTTCGGCATAACGATCAGCGGGCAGGCCGTGACCCCATGGCGTCTCAACGATTTTGACGTTCAGTTCATGGCGCAGGCACATGTCGATCCACTTGTGACTGAACATCCCGTTGCGGGCTGCAAGAACGGTGTCACCAGCGGAAAGCGTGTTGGTCAGCGCAGTTTCCCAGCCGCCTGTGCCGGTGGATGGAAAAATGAAAATCTCAGCCGTTTCGGACTTCAGAATTTCCTGAACACCAGCACGCGCGGGGTGCAGGATTTGCCCGAACAGGGGCGACCGGTGGTCGATTGTCGGCATGTCGCAGGCCTTGCGAATAGCTTCGGGCATATTCGTCGGGCCGGGAATAAATACGGGGTTCTGAAAGCTCATCATCCAATCCTCCATTGGGTTGAATGTGTTTTGCCAGAACCCGATCCGTCTGCATATTTTTTTGAAATTATTTTTCAGAACGAGTGTCGTAGATAAAAATGTTTGTTGTCAGTGGGTTATTTTTTTCATAAAGTGAAACGGTTTTTCAAAAGCGGGAATGAATGATGCAAGATGACGTCAAAAGAGGCCGGGGGCGCCCCAAAGCCTGGGACGACAAGGGCGCGCAGAACACCATCAAATCCCTTGATCGCGCTTTGGAAGTGCTGGTGCAGCTCGGCGAGATGCAGGGCGGGACCCTGTCCGAGATTGCAGGCGCCTTGGATCAGTCGCCCGCCACGGTCTACCGCGTGCTGACCACATTTCAGGGACGCGGTTTTGCTGATTTCGACGAACAGAGCCAGACCTGGAACGTCGGCCCTGCTGCATTTCTGACCGGATCGCATTTCCTGCGCCGGACGTCACTGGTCGAACGCGCCCGGCCGATTATGCGCGATCTGATGGAGGCCACGGGCGAGACGGCAAACCTTGGGATCGAGCGTGACGGCAAGGTCCTGTTTCTGGGGCAGGTCGAAACGCATGCCACGATCCGCGCATTTTTTCCACCGGGCACGGCGTCTGCAATGCATTCATCGGGGATCGGAAAGGCGCTGTTGTCGCGGATGGACGACAAACGACAGCGCGAGGTTCTGGCAGCCAGTCAGCTAGAGCAATACACGCCTTTCACGCTGACAGACCCAGAGGCGATGATCGCCGATCTGCACGCGACCAAGGCGCGCGGTTATGCCATTGATGGCGAAGAGCGCAATATCGGGATGCGCTGCATCGCGGCCCCGGTCTATAACGTGTTTGGCGAAGCAGTGGCGGGCATTTCGGTATCTGGCCCTACCTCGCGGATTACAGAAGGCAGGATCGAAGAGCTCGCGACGCCAGTGATGGAAGCTGCCGCCCGATTGACACGCGCCATTGGCGGCAACAACCGGCCCGCAGGTTAGCGTTTGGTCGACCGAATGGCGGGGTCGCGATAATTGGGATCATCGCGAAAAGGGGTATCTTTTG
>CBDTVH010000212.1:0-4825 GCA_965363665.1 uncultured Yoonia sp.
TGGTGTTCCGCGACGCGCAGGTCGAAAACAAACAAGCGTCGCAAGAACGTGCCAGATTGCGTGAACAACAGGATGCCGTGGTCACCACAATGAAAGCGGAACTGGCCCGCCTTGCCGACCGCGATCTGACAGCGCAAATCCAACACCCGTTCTCTGACGAATATGAAGAGCTACGCCGCAATTTCAACGATGCGTTGGGCGCGTTGCAGTCAGCCATCGTCCGCGTCGCACAGAGCGTGAAACGTATTGGTGCAACCTCGAACGAAAGCAATGCAGCCAACACGGAACTATCGCAGCGCACCGAAAATCAGGCCGCCACATTGGAAGAAACCGCAGCCGCGCTGGATGAGTTGACCGCGAGCGTGAAATCAGCTGCTGAACATGCGAAATCCGTCGACAGCTCCGTCGCACGCGCACGCGCCGAGGCCACCAAGAACGGTGACATCGTCGCCGAAGCTGTCAGCGCCATGGGTGAGATTGCCCAATCATCAAAACAGATCACGCAAGTGATTGGCGTAATTGACGACATCGCCTTCCAGACCAATCTTTTGGCGCTGAATGCGGGGGTCGAGGCGGCGCGCGCGGGCGAATCGGGCAAAGGATTTGCCGTGGTCGCATCGGAAGTGCGCGCCCTGGCGCAGCGATCTGCTGATGCGGCAAAGGAAATTTCCGCCTTGATCGAAAACAGCTCCCGGCATGTGGCACAAGGCACCCGATTGGTCGGCAACGCAGGCGACGCCCTGTCCGAGATCATCACACAGGTCAATGACATTTCATCCATGACATCGCAGATCGCGACAAGTGCCGAGGAACAGGCCATTGGCCTGTCCGAGATCAACATGGGCGTGAACCAGTTGGATCAGGTGACACAGCAAAACGCTGCCATGGTGCAAGATGCCATCACCCGCGGAGACGCGCTTACATCTGAAACCGACAAGTTGAGCGCATTGATCCGCCAGTTCAAGGTTTCAGCCGAACCCCATGAGCACAGCTCAGTCGACGAGGTCAGCGAGGTTCTGGCAGATGCAATCGCGCAGACGCATGTTGCCAAGCGCCCTGCGGCACCGCCCGTGAACCGGCCCATTGCCGCAAACGGATCTGCACAACCAAATTGGGAGGATTTCTAACGAAATCAGGTGCATTGCGCCCCAATCACTGATGTTCAAATTCGCCCACCACGGCCACCGCGGCGGCGCGGCGTCGCCGGGTCGGCCAAGGCAGCGCGCAACGTATCAAGCATCGGATGCTCTGCCGGGACCTGCGGCGCATAATGCGCAATCAGGTGCTGTGCTTCGACGCGTACGTCGCGTTCCGGCGGCAATCCCAAAGCCCAATCCAGAAAAATGCTGCGACACTCCGGTGCAGCAATACCTTCGATCACGAATGCCTCTCGGATCAAGCCCTTGGGGTCAAAGTAGATCTCTGTCGTCATGCCCGCTCCAAATAGCGTTGAATGATGGCATCGGCGCTTTGCTGCGCTTCTTCAAGCCGCCTCAGCACAGCGGCCACATCAGCTGAACCTGTTTCCCGCAAGATCAAACGCTTTGCCCCCTCTGACAGATTTTCCAGATCACCCTCAGCACCTGCCAAAAAACGCAAGGCCGCCTGCACTTGCCAATAGAGATTGAAAGCATCCCGTAACGCCCTGCCGTCAGCGGCATCCAGCCAGCCGTCCGCGACCCCCCCCTCAAGCTGCACCAGTGTATCGACCGACGGGCAAGCACCCTTCAATGCAACGGTCTGGGCGAACAGTTCGATATCCTGCATCCGGCCCGGCCCGGCCTTGGCATCCCAACCCGAACGGGGAGCCTTTTGCGATGCGATCCGCGCCCGCATATCCGCCACATCGGGCAATATCGCAGGCCCGTCAGATTTCAGCTTCAGCAAAGTCCGGCGAAACACCTCGATTTCCGAACACAGGCTTTCATCACCCGCGATGGCCCGCGCCCGCGTCAGCGCAAGATGTTCCCATGTCCAGGCCTCATTTTCCTGATAATCCTTGAACGCGGCCAGGGATGTGGCGACGGGACCCTGCCGGCCTGACGGGCGCAGGCGCATGTCCACTTCATAAAGCCGGCCTTCGGCCATTTGCACGCTGAGGGCGGTAATCAGGGCCTGAGTCAGCCGGGCATAATATGTGCGCGTCGCAAGGGGCCTGCGCCCGTCAGAACTGTCCACCCCTTGCGCATCATAAACCATGATCAGGTCCAGGTCAGACGTCGCCGTCAACCGGCGCGCCCCCAGTGAACCCATCGCGATAATCGCGCCACCCCGCCCCGGCATGGCCCCGTGTTTGCGGGCAAACTCTTGCACAACCACGGGCCAGACTGCGGCCACCACCGCCTCGGCGAGATCAGCATATTGGGTCCCGGATTGGGCTGCATCAATCAAATCACGCAGAAAATGCACACCGATACGGAAGTGCCATTCCTTGGCCCACCGCCGGGCCATCAAGAGCTGGGCTTCATAATCGCCCGCATCTGCCAACACTGCGCCAAGTTCGGCGGTCAATGCGCGCCGACCGGGCCATTCAGTAAAGAATGATCCGCCGATCACGGCGTCCAGAACATTGGAATGACGCGACAAATGCCGGGCCAGCGCGGGCGCTGTCGCACAGATATCGACAATCAGTTGGGTCAGTTGCGGGTTCGCTTCGAACAGCGAAAAGAGCTGCACACCGGCAGGCAGCCCCGCCAGGAACCCATCAAATTGCGCCAGCGCCTCTTCGGGTTTCGCGGCGTCCTCCAAACGCGCCATGATGACGGGCGTGATGCGCGCGAAAATCTCGGTCGCGCGTGCGGATCGGAGTGCTGGATAACTGTGCCAACGGGCGACAACCTCCTGCCCCCATGCGGGTGCCTTCGGGCTGGCATCTGTTTCATCGGGGGCGAAAAACCCTTCCGTCAGCGTATGCACGTCCTCCAACCTGTCGCACAAATCCTGGCGCAGCCTGGCCACATCCTGCCCCATGAAAGCCGCAAGCCGTGCGAACCCCGCCGCATCCGTTGGCAGGGTTTGGGTCTGTGCATCATTGATCATCTGCAACCGGTGCTCGACTTCGCGATGATATCTGTAGTGATCGTACAACTGCGTCGCGGCATCGGCGGAGATCCAATCGGCGGCCGCCAGGGCCTTTAACCCCTCGCGTGTGCTGCTGGCCCGCAGTGATGGATCGCGACCGCCTGCAATCAGTTGCCGGGTCTGGGTGAAAAACTCGATCTCGCGGATGCCGCCGCGCCCCAGTTTCATATTATGCCCTTCAAGCACCAATGGCCCATGCAGCCCTTTGTGATCGCGGATTTTCAGCCGCATGTCGTGGGCGTCCTGAATGGCCGCGAAATCCAGATGTCTGCGCCACACGAAGGGCCGCAGGGTTTCAAGAAAACGCGCGCCAGCCGCGCTGTCACCGGCGCAAACGCGCGCCTTGATAAAGGCCGCCCGTTCCCAGGTGCGCCCCACGCTTTCGTAATAGCGTTCCGCCGTTTCCATCGACAAACAAACCGGCGTGACAGAGGCATCCGGCCGCAACCGCAGGTCGGTACGAAACACGTAACCGCCCTCACGGACATCCGACAAGATCGCTGTCATCTTGCGCGTCACCCGGATGAAGGCGCTGCGCACCTCGTGATAATCGTCGGGGTCAAAACGGGTCTCATCGAACAGGCAGATCAGGTCGATGTCAGAGGAATAATTCAGCTCACCCGCGCCCATTTTGCCCATCGCCAGAACGACCATGCCGCCCGCATCCGCAGGATCGCCGCCCGTGGGCAGTTTGCCGCGCGCCACTTCGGCCGCGACCAATTGTGTGATTGTCGATTGCACGGCGGCATCGGCGAAATCCGTCAAGGCTTGTGTTACGGTTTCCAGCGGCCAGACGCCGCCCAGATCGGCAAGAGCCGTCAACAATGCGACACGCCGCTTGGCTTGCCGCAAACTGGCGGTCAGATCGTTCAGCGCAAGTTCCGGGATGTGGGCAAGCAGGTCGTTCAACGCCGCCTCAGGATCATCAAACGCAGGCGCAATCCAATCCGCCTCACGCTGGAGCAGATCACAAAGATAGGGACTGCACCCTGCCGTGCCCGCAATCAAACCGGCGATTGCAGGATCAATGTGGGGAAACACCGCGCGCGCATCCTGTCCGCGATCAGCGTCATAGGGTGTCGGCGAACGGGTGATACGGGCGGCAAATGACATGGCCTTACACTGCGGCGCACGTCCGCTATGGTCAATGCAGATCGGGTGGCTGGACTGCTCAAAAATGACAGGATGAACATGAGCAAAAGTCTTAGACGGGTGATGGCCGCCCTTGCCGATGCGGGCCTTGATATCACGCCATTGGAACTGGGGCCCGAGACGCGGACAGCGCAGCAAGCGGCAGATGCGGCAGGCTGCGCTTTGGATCAAATCGCCAAATCGGTGATCTTTGCGGGGCAAACCAGCGGCAAGGCGATCCTGTTCGTCACTGCGGGCGGCAACAAAGTGGATAGCGCGAAAGCCAGTGCTGTCGCGGGTGAGCCATTGGGCAAGGCCGATGCGGCGCTGATCCGGGCACAAACCGGGTTTGCGATCGGGGGTGTGGGCCCGATTGGCCACCTGAACCCGATCCGCGCATTTTTTGACCTCAAACTGGCAGAATTCCCCGTTATTTATGCCGCTGCGGGAACACCCCGTCATATTTTCCCCATCGACCCCGTCACCTTGGAAAAAATTTCTGGTGCGCAAAAGTCTGATTTCATTGAATAATAAAAGTAAATGTAAAAAACATTTACATTAAGACTTGAACGATGCGCCCTCACCTCCGATATCTGCCATGTGAAAAGCATTC
>CBDTVH010000213.1:0-4819 GCA_965363665.1 uncultured Yoonia sp.
GAACGGCTGGCGTCACTGGATGAGGCGTTGGGTCGTGAAGACGCCCGCCTGCAACCAAGCCCATGGGAAGAGGTGCGCGACTTTTTTCATTATTGTGACAACTACATTGATGCCGTGGACCGCACAGCCGAGCGGTTCGCCAGCCGCACCAGCCCCGGTGAAGCGATGGCCGATGCAGCGATACGCATGTTGGACAGTCACGGTATCGAAACCGTATTCCGCGACACAGCCGATGTGCGCCGCTATGATACGGAAACCAAAACACTGACGATTTCGCGGTTTGCAAGCAGCGCGACACAGACATTCCAGTTGTTGTTGCAATTGGCCCTTGTCGCACAAGAGCCATTGTTGGAGGCGACGTTGGATCTGGCGCGGTTCCAATCTGATGAGGCGCGCAGCATCGCAAAGGTGGGTCTGGCCAATTACTTTGCAGGTGCTGCCCTTATGCCCTACGCCGCGTTCCATTCAGCGGCACAGGCCACGCGGCATGATCTGGAAGTGCTGTCCGCCAGGTTCGGCGCCTCGCTGGAACAGGTCGCGCATCGGCTGTCCACTTTGCAGCGTCCCGGCGCCAAGGGCATTCCGTTCTTCTTTGTCCGCGTTGATCAGGCCGGAACAATCACCAAACGACATTCGGCCACGACCTTGCAGTTTGCACGGTATGGCGGGGCCTGCCCGCTGTGGAATGTGCATCAGGCGTTTGAATTGCCGGGGCAATTCCTGCGGCAGTTGGCGGAAACACCAGATGGTGTCCGGTATTTCTGTCTTGCCCGCGACGTCAGCAAATCAGGTGGGGCCTACAACGTGCCGACACGCCGATATGCCATCGGCCTGGGCTGCGAAGTCAAGCACGCCCCTGCCCTTGTTTACGCCGACCACATGGATCTCGGCGCGGCAGAGGCATATGCCCCTATCGGTATTTCCTGCCGTATCTGCGAGCGGCGCAATTGCCACCAGCGATCTGTTCCACCGCTTGAGCGGCAGTTGAGGGTCGATCCAAATCGCCGGGGCATCTTGCCTTATCAGTTGGACTAATTGCGCAAGGCTGCGGCCACCTGATCTTTCAACATCAGGCGTTGCTTGCGCATTTCACTCATATGCAGATCGTCGGTCGGTTCCACATCCGTCTCGGCACGATGAATCGCGCGGTTTATGGTGTGATACTCTTCATACAGCTTGGCGAAATGAGCGTCACTTTCCTTCAAAGCATGCATCGTCTCGACCTTGTCGGGGAATTCTTCCATGAGTTCGTGGGGGGTGTGCGACATCGAAAACGCTCCTTTGGGTATTGTCACATTCAAAGGTAGCGGCTTTGCGAACAGGCCACTTTGATCGGGATCAAGTCAGGTGGGTTATCGCCGTGCAGCACGCCATCCGGCGGCTTCTGCTTGGGCGCGCGAACAAAACCAGCGCTCGCCACTTGCCGGGTTGATCCGGGTGCGGGCATAGTGTTCCTGATCCGGCATGTGATAAATGCGCCCACCGGATGAAATATTGCCCTTGATTGCACAATTCCCCGTCGGCGCGGCATCTTCCGCAACGCGCGCGGCGCGATAGTCGGACGGCATCTGGACCTGGACCGCCCAAAGGCCACGCCCGGCGATGGCTGCGGATTTTTCATCCAGATCGTAGGTTTCGGAATAGCGGCGAAACGCCCATGCCAAGCCCGAATAAACGATCGACTGTCCCATATCCTGTCCTTCGACAGTGCACTGCGCCACCACCCGACCATAGCGATCAATGTCGCGTTGTCGGCACTGCGCATAAGCCCCTTCAAACCGGCTGCGCACAGCATCGCGGGTCCATGCCCCGCAGTCCCATTCGCGTCCATCTGCGCGACAGGGTTGGCCCATCTCTGGCGCATCAATTCCGAAAAGGCGCACCCGGGTACCGCCCACGTCGATCGTGTCCGCATCGACGACACGGACGGTGCCGTTTGGCGCGGCGGTCAAGGGCGTGCAAAGCAGGATCAACAAGATTGCAAAAATACGGATCATGCCTTGAGCTAGCGGGATGGTCCCGTTGGCTTCAAGGCAATTTGTTCATAAAGGTTAAGAAAGTGTTAACAGGGTAACAACGGTATCAACGCTGCTTGTTTTGCCAATCCGGGTGTATCCATGGTTGATCATTCAATGGCGCAAGCGGCTGACGTTGCAGGATGTGATCGGCGGCTTTTTCGCCCACCATGATCGACGGCCCGTTCGTGTTGCCATTTGTCACCCTCGGAAAGATCGAGCTGTCCGCAACCCGCAGGCCTTCGACGCCGATCACGCGCGTTTCGGGATCAACAACCGCCATCGGATCGTTCGGATCACCCATCTTGCAGGTGCCGCAGGGATGATAGGCGCTTTCGGCGTGGTCCCGAATGACGGCATCAAGTTCTTCATCGCTTTGGGCCGCATCACCGGGCTGAATCTCGCGCCCGCGAAATTCGTCAAAAGCCGGTTGTGCAAAGATTTCACGGGTCAGGCGGATGCACGTGCGGAAGTCCTCCCAATCCTGCGGATGAGACATGTAGTTGAAGGCGATCCTGGGATGATCGTCGGGATCGGCAGAGCGCAGTGTGACCTGCCCGCGCGACTGGGACCGCATGGGGCCGACATGGGCCTGATAGCCATGCCCCTCGGGGATGATTTTGCCGTTATAGCTGACGGCGATCGGAAGGAAGTGGTACTGAATATCGGGGTACTTGACCCCTGCTTTAGAGCGGATGAAACCCGCACTTTCAAACTGGTTTGAGCTGCCAAGACCGGTTTTCCACAAAACCCATTCAAGCCCGATCTTGGCTTTGCCGCGGATGTTCCAGTGTGAGAAAAGCGACACTGGCTTTGTGGCGGATTGCTGGATATAGAGTTCAAGGTGGTCTTGCAGGTTCTGGCCGACACCGGGACGGTCCGCGATCACGGTGATGCCATGTTCCTGCAAATGCTTGGCAGGACCGATGCCGGAGAGCATCAGGAGCTTGGGCGAATTCAGCGGCGAGGCCGCGACGATGACTTCCTTGTTGGCGGTGATCACCTCAATCTTGCTGCCCCGGCTAACCTCGACCCCGACAGCGCGCCCGTCTTCGATCACGATCCGGCGGGCCAGCGCACGCGTGATGGTGCAGTTGGGCCGTTTGAGCGCCGGACGCAGGTAGGCGGTAGCGGCAGACCATCGCATGCCCTTATAGATCGTCGCGTCAAATGGTCCGAACCCTTCCTGCTGTTCGCCGTTGTAGTCGTCCGTGACGGGATAGCCTGCCTGCCGCCCCGCTTCGACAAAAGCGCGGGTGAGTAAGTTCTTGCGCGGACCACGGGTGACATGCAGCGGGCCGTTCGTGCCCCGCCAATCGGGGTTGCCACCGTGGCCGCCGTCGTGCCAGTGCTCCATCCGCTTGAAGTAGGGCAGTACGTCGGCGTAGGACCAGCCGTGCGCCCCACTTTCCGCCCAATGATCGTAATCGCAGGCATGGCCGCGCACGTAGATCATACCGTTGATTGAGGACGATCCGCCAATCACCTTGCCCCGTGGCGTCACCAATTGACGCCCACCCAGATGCGGTTCGGGTTCGGACTTCATCCCCCAGTCATAGCGTTTCATGTTCATCGGATAGGACAGGGCCGCAGGCATCTGGATAAAGGGGCCCGCATCAGAGCCCCCGTGTTCGATGACCAAGACCTGTTGGCCCGCCTCGGCCAGACGGTAGGCGATGGCGCAACCGGCAGAACCGGCACCGATGATGACGTAGTCAGCTTGCATGTCTTTTGCGACTTTCAGGTTTGTGGCCGGGGTCGGAGCCTCCGGCGGGAGTTTTTGGGCCAAGATGAAGGCGGGAGCTATTCACCACGTGGGAAGCGTTGGTTTTCTTCCAGCACGTTGAGGTCCATGTGATTGCGCATGTAGCGTTCGGACGCTTTTTGCAGTGGCTGGTAGTCCCAGGGATAATAGCTGCCATTGCGCAGCGCCTCATAGACCACCCAGCGGCAGGCTTGCGATTGACGCACGGCGGCGTCGAATTGGTCGAGGTCCCAACGGGCCTCTGACTTGGCCCGTAGTTGGGTGATCGTGCCTTGGTGGGCGGGTTCTTCTGCGAGGTTTGTCAGTTCGTGCGGGTCGGCGTCCAGATCAAAAAGCTGATCGGGGTCCAATGCGCAGCGCGTATATTTCCATTTGCCATAACGCAGACAAACCAGCGGCGCGTAGCTGCCTTCGGCGGCGTATTCCATCGCAACCGGCGTGTCGCGGGTGCCGCCCTGCCCAAGGTGGACGAGGCTTTCGCCGGCCGTCCAAGGTGCGACTTCGGACATGTCGATGCCTGCCAGATCACAGAGCGTCGGGGCCACGTCGATGTTGCTGACGGGTGTGGCGTTCAGATCCGGTTCCATTTCAGGGCTGGCGATCATGAGGGGCACGCGTGCTGAGCCTTCATAGAAGGACATTTTGAACCATAGGCCGCGTTCACCCAGCATGTCGCCGTGGTCGGATACGAAGAGGATCGTCGCCTCTTGCCGTGTGTCCTCAAGCGTTTGCAGCACCTCGCCGATCTTGTCGTCGAGGTAGGAGATATTGGCGAAATAAGCGCGGCGGGCGCGTTTGATGTGATCTTCAGTGATGTTAAAATTGTCGCGGTCGTTGGCATCGAGGATGCGTTGGGAATGGGCGTCCTGATCCTCATAGGGGATCGGCCCGACCTGCGGCATCAGGTGGTCGCAGTCGGCGTAGAGGTCCCAGTATTTCTTGCGTGCGACGTAGGGATCATGCGGGTGGGTAAAGCTGACCGTCAGGCACCACGGCCGCTTATCATGGCCGCGTGACAGATCATAAAGCTTGCGGGTTG
>CBDTVH010000214.1:0-4813 GCA_965363665.1 uncultured Yoonia sp.
CAGGTCGGGCTTCTCTGCGACCGCCATGAAGGTAGGGGCGTCAATGGCAGGGATGCCGTCTTTGGGCGGGCCGCCGGACATGATTTCAACCCAGCTTTCGACGCTGGTGTTTTCAAAATCGGTTTGTGGCCACTCGAACTTCCAAAAGTCGGGACTGGCAACTGCCATGCTGGCAGTGGCGCAAAACGCAGCGATTGTCGGGATCAGGCGCATCGAATTCTCCTTGCCGTTAGGTGCAGGGTGTCCGATTGCGCGGGGTCCGCCTAGCCCCCTCGCGGATATGTGAGGGGGCTGGGCGTTTTCGTTACTCGGTGACGCGCACCGCAGCCATCATGTCAGGCTGGCCGATCACGGCGCCATTGGCACCCGTGCCGCGCTTGATCTGATCGACCAGTTCCATGCCTTCAACAACTTCGCCGACGACGGTGTATTGGCCGTTCAGAAAGTAGCCGGGTTCAAACATGATGAAGAACTGGCTGTTGGCCGAGTTCGGGCTTTGCGCGCGCGCCATACCCACCACACCGCGTTCAAACGGGATATCCGAGAATTCGGCGGGGATGTCTGCAAATTCGGACCCGCCAGTGCCGGCACGGGACAAATCCATGCCCATCACCCCGTTCTGCACATCGCCCGTCTGGGCCATGAAGCCGTCGATCACCCGGTGAAACACCACGCCATCATAGCTGCCTGCTTCTGCAATCGCCGTGATCTGGGCAGTGTGCAGCGGCGCTGTCTCTTCGAAGAGGTCAATGACGATGGTGCCATTGGCCTCGCCCTCAAGATCAATCTCAAGTCCGGTGCTCAGCGCAGGTGTGGCGACGACGGCAAGAATTGCAGCAAGCTTATACATCGGCGGCCACCTTGACGCTGATCATGCGGTCCGGGTTCATCGGTGGCTCGCCACGTGTGATCGCGTCGACATGCTCCATGCCGGACACGACCTGCCCGTAGACGGTGTATTGTCCGTTCAGGAAATCATTGTCCTTGAAGTTGATGAAGAACTGGCTGTTGGCCGAATTCGGGTTCTGCGACCGGGCGGCCCCGATGGATCCACGCGCATGGGGGATCTTGGAAAACTCGGCGGGGACATCAGGCATGTCCGATCCACCTGTGCCAGCACGACCGATATTGAAATTCTCTTCCATGTTGCCGTTGGCCACGTCGCCCGTCTGTGCCATGAACCCATCAATCACCCGGTGAAAACACACGTTGTCGTATTTGCCAGCCCGTGCCAGCTCTTTCATGCGGGCCACGTGGGCCGGGGCCACATCGGGCAGCAGTTCGATGATCACGTCACCGTCTTTGAGTGTCATGATGATGGTGTTTTCAGGGTCTTTGATATCGGCCATTTGGCTCTCCTCGATCTTGCGTTCGCACCTGACATATGACCCATTGGCGCGATTGCCAAGGCAGTCCGGTTGACGCGGGCAACGGATTGCCGCAACACCAGTATCAAATGGCATAGTGACAGGAGCGCGACGATGGCTTGGAAGACACTCGACGATATGGATTTTGCAGGGAAGCGCGCCTTGGTGCGGGTGGACATCAACGTACCCGTTGAGGATGGGGTCGTGACGGATACCACCCGGATTGAACGCATTATCCCGACGGTTGACCATATTCAGGAAAAGGGCGGCAAGGTGATCCTGATGGCCCATTTCGGCCGCCCGAAGGGACAGGTCGTGCCCGAGATGTCGTTGGAGCACATCGCACCCGCCGTGGCCGATGTGCTTGGCCTGCCGGTTACTTGGGTTAATTCAGACTATGCCGATGCCGTGGCCGAAATGGAAGGTGATGAGGTCCTGTTGCTGGAAAACCTGCGTTTCAACCCCGGTGAGGAAAAGAACGACGCGAGTTTTGCCAAACGTCTGGCCAGCCTCGGTGATATCTACGTCAACGACGCGTTTTCAGCCGCGCACCGCGCCCACGCCAGCACCGAAGCGATTGCCCATCTGCTGCCAGCCTGTGCAGGCCGTTTGATGGCCGAGGAACTGGAAGCGCTGGAAAAGGCGCTTGGTTCGCCTGAGCGTCCGGTTGTGGCGGTCGTGGGTGGGGCCAAGGTGTCGACCAAGCTTGATCTGCTGGGCAATCTGGTCACCAAGGTCGACGCGCTGGTGATCGGTGGCGGGATGGCGAATACATTTCTGGCGGCCCAGGGCCTGAATGTGGGGAAATCCCTATGCGAACACGATCTGGCCGAGACCGCGCGCGAGATTGCGCAAAAGGCGGTCGATGCGGGCTGTGAAATCCTGTTGCCCCGCGATGTTGTCGTGGCGCGCGAGTTCAAGGCAGGTGCCGCCTCCGAGGTCGTCATGGCCGAGGATTGCCCGCCAGATGCGATGATCCTTGATGCCGGTCCCGATAGTGTGGCGCATATCGCGCAGGTGCTTGAGCGGTCCAAGACACTGGTGTGGAATGGCCCGCTGGGGGCGTTTGAAATTGAGCCTTTCGATGCCGCCACCAACGCGGCAGCCGCAAAGGCGGCAGAGCTGTCGAAGGCCGGAAAGCTGATTTCCGTTGCAGGCGGCGGTGATACGGTCGCCGCACTTAATCAGGCCCGTGTGGCAGATGATTTCACCTATATCTCGACCGCGGGTGGGGCGTTTCTGGAATGGATGGAAGGCAAGGAATTGCCCGGTGTCGCGGCCCTTGGCTAGCTGTTTGCGATAACATCGGTGCCGGTTGCGCTAACACATTTGCAACCGGGCACGTCGCCCCCTATCGCTCTGGTAACGCTGTTCAGCCATAAGGGGCCAGATCATGAAAACCACCCGCACCGTCCAAAAGATCCTCGCAGGTTACGAGGGTGAAACACCCGGCGTGAAGGCCAAGCTGGCCGGCATCCTGATGAACGGCAAATTGGGTGGCACCGGCAAAATGATCATCCTGCCGGTCGATCAAGGGTTCGAGCATGGACCCGCGCGGTCCTTTGCGCCGAACCCTGCCGGATATGACCCGCACTATCATTATCAGTTGGCGATTGATGCCGGTCTGAACGCCTATGCCGCCCCCTTGGGCATGATCGAAGCGGGGGCCGATACGTTCGCAGGGCAAATCCCGACGATCCTCAAGGTGAACTCGGCCAACTCGCTGATCCCATCTGAATCGCCCAAGACCCAGGCGATCACAGCCTCGGTTGATGACGCGCTGCGCCTTGGCTGTTCGGCCATCGGCTTTACCGTCTACCCCGGCTCTTCTGCTGCGCTGGATATGTTCGGCGATATCGCTGAAATGCGCAAAGAAGCGGCGGCCAAGGGTATTGCCACGGTGATCTGGTCCTACCCGCGTGGCGAGGCGCTGGACAAGGACGGTGAGACGGCGATTGATATCGGTGCCTATGCCGCGCAGATCGCGGCCCTGCTGGGCGCGCATATCATCAAGATCAAGCTGAGCACCGACCACCTGAGCCTGCCCGAGGCCAAAAAGGTTTATGAAGCCCAAAGCATCGACATCGCGACCCAGGCCGCCCGCGTGCGCCATTGCGTGCAAAGCGCGTTCGACGGACGCCGTTTGATGGTCTTTTCCGGAGGTGCCGCCAAGGGGGCTGATGCCGTATACGACGACGCGCGCGCCATCCGCGATGGCGGCGGTAACGGGTCGATCATCGGGCGCAATTCCTTCCAGCGGGACCGGGAGGATGCGCTGGCGATGCTGGGCAAACTGGTTGAGATTTATCGCGGGAAGGCGTGATTGCCCCGCTAAACGCAGTCAACGGTTTCATTGGTTGGACGGATGCCATAGGTCGCAGCCACAAATGATCTGGGACCTGGACTGAAGGATAGCCTGATATCATGACTTCGATTGCACTTGTTCTGGGGGCTGGCGGCGCGCGTGGGTTGGCCCACATTCACGCGATACAGGCGTTTGATGATCTGGGGATCACGCCAACCGTGATTGCAGGAACATCTATGGGGGCGATTATCGGTGCTGCGGCCTGTGCGGGGATGTCAGCCAAGGACATCACCGATCATATCGACAGCAAAATCGACAATCCGCTGTCCTTGATCAATGACGCGTTCAAGGTACGGGCCAGCAGCCTCAAGCGGTTTCTGCAGGAAGGCGGCCCGCGCATCGGCGAACTTAATCTTGAGCGGATACTGGACGTTGTGCTGCCCGGCGCAGTGCCTGAAACTTTTGCCGATCTGACCATTCCATTCAAAGTGGCGGCAACTGACTTTTACGGCCAAAAGACCACAATATTTCGGGACGGTTCCATCGTTTCCGCGCTGGCCGCGTCCGCTGCGATGCCAGCGGTTTTTCTGCCGGTCGCGCGCGACGGCCGGTACCATATTGATGGCAGCGCCACGAACCCCTGCCCGCTGGATATCGTGCAAGATGACGCCGATCACGTCATCGCAATCGACGTTTCGGGTGGCACAAGCGGCGATCCGACTGAAAGGCCAAGCAAGGTTGATGCCATGTACGGCTCAAACCAGATGATGCAAATGTCGATCATCCAGAATGCAGCGGTGCAATATCCCGAGACTGTTTTGCTTCGGCCGCCCGTCGACAGCTATCGGTCGCTGGATTTTCTGAAAGCCAGGGAAATCCTGGAACAGACGGCGGCGCTTTGCGATCAGATCAAACACGAGGTTGATCGTCTTTCGGTCTGATTGCGGCGCTGCGATTGGACGTTCACCGTGCCTTTTGCAAAAACGGACCATTCAGGCCCATTCCGCAATTAGGGGATTCCCTTTCCGAATCAGATATGCGATTCTGTCCAAAGCCACCCGTCAGAGGCGGCACTTGAGGCAGAGACATGAACCGACGCGGTCGCCCACAACTTGGCGCACTTTTCTATTTTCTTGGCATG
>CBDTVH010000215.1:0-4803 GCA_965363665.1 uncultured Yoonia sp.
GGTCCAGTTGGGCCTCGTCGAGCCAGTCCAGCAAGTGCTGGAACTCCGCCTCTGTCTCACCCGGGTAGCCGACGATGAAGGTCGAGCGCAGGGTGATGTCGGGGCACTCTGCCCGCCATGCAGTGATTTCATCCAGCGTTTTCGCCCCCGCCGCAGGCCGCGCCATGCGCCGCAGCACATCGGGGTGGCTGTGTTGGAAGGGGATATCCAGATAGGGCAGCACGCCGTTGGAAGGGTCCGCCATCAGCGGGATCAGGTCGCGCACATGGGGGTAGGGGTAGACGTAGTGCAGGCGCACCCATGCCCCCAGTTGGCCCAATTCGCGGGTCAGATCGGTGATATGGCTGCGCACCTCACCGTCTTTCCACGGGTTCAGATCGTATTTGCGGTCAAGCCCGTAGGCGCTGGTGTCCTGGCTGATGACGAGCAGCTCTTTGACGCCAGCCTCAACCAGCTTTTCCGCCTCGCGCAGCACCGCGTGCGCAGGGCGAGAGGCGAGCCGTCCGCGCATATCGGGGATGATGCAGAATTTACACTTGTGGTTACAGCCCTCGGAAATCTTGAGATAGCTGTAATGACGGGGCGTCAGGCTGACGCCGCTGGCAGGCAGCAGGTCGATGAACGGATCGGGCGCGGGGGGCACGTTGGCATGCACGGCATCCAGCACCTGTTCGTATTGGTGCGGGCCGGTCACGGCGAGGATTTGCGGGTGATGTTCGCGGATGTAATCGGGTTCGGCCCCCAGACAGCCGGTGACGATGACCTTGCCGTTTTCGCGCAAGGCCTCTCCGATCGCATCAAGGCTTTCGGCTTTGGCTGAGTCAAGGAACCCGCAGGTGTTGACGATCACGGCCTCGGCGCCCGCGTAATCCGGTGAAATCGCGTAACCCTCAGCGCGCAGCCGTGTCAGGATGCGTTCACTATCGACCAGCGCCTTGGGGCAGCCAAGGCTGACCATGCCGATAGTGGGCTGGCCCGCGCGGGGCAGGTCCGTCATCTGCGCTTTGGGGGCGAGGTCAGGGCGGAGGTTTGGTGGGTTCTGTGTCATGAGCGGCGTATAGCGCGCGTCAGGGGTCTTGGGAATGGGGTGTGGTGATGCGGGGGAAGTCAGTGAAATTGCTTTGCACATCCAGTTTTACGAGATCGTGTCGTTTCAGGTTGTGGTAACGCAAAAGGCCGCCCGAAATGGGCGGCCTTTTATATTCTGAACCGTTTGCTACCGCCGCCGATCACGCCGCGATGACATGGGTTGGAAGGCCACGCCGACATGGGCCTCGCAGTAAGGTTTGCCTTGTTGCACGGCCAAACCGCAAAACCAGAAATCATCTGTTGCCGGATCACCGACCGGCCATTTGCAGGTCTTTTCCGTCAACTCCATCAGGCTGATCCGCTTGGCGGTCTTTTCAATCTCGCTGACCTTGGCCAACGCCTCGGGGCTGATTTCATTGGCCGAAGGCTGCGGTGGCAGCGGCTGGCCTGCAGGAATGATCGCACGGCGCGCCGCCGAAATCGGGATACCGTTCTCGTCCAGCTCGGGCTCTTCCTTTGGCGGGGTAGAGGCAGGTGCCGCCTTTGTCTTGGGTGCTGGTTTGACAGCGGGCTTGGCCGCCGCCGGCTTTTCCTTGGGCGCCGCTTTCGCAGGTGACCCACCCGAGCCTGCGCGGTTGGATAGCCCCAGCCGGTGCACTTTGCCGATCACGGCATTGCGTGTGACACCGCCCAGTTCCTTGGCGATCTGGCTTGCGGACTGGCCTTCGCCCCACATCTTTTTGAGCGTCTCAACGCGCTCGTCTGTCCAGGACATATGAATTCCTTTGGTTTTCCGGCCGGATCCGCGCTTTTCAGGATCGGGCCACTTTGTTCAAGTCCCCGACATACTAATCACTGCCGCCGGTGATGTGAAGGCAGGCAAGCCGGTTTTACGCATCTTCTGGCGATCTGTCGCAACACTTCGCCTGAAAATGGGGCTGCGGTGGCGCGTCCCGTCCCGGTTCGGTCCTCCCGAGGGCTGGCCATTTCGGATCAATCCGCTATGTCCGACCTTCTACAGAGGGATACTGAAATGCCTGAGACCAATCAAATGGGTGTGCGCCGTTTCGGGCGCGTGAACTGGCTGGGGACATGGACATTGATGCTGCGCGAGATCAAGCGCTTCATGAATGTCTGGTCACAGACCGTCATGGCACCTTTGATCAATGCAGGGCTTTTCCTGCTGATCTTCACCATTGCGATCGGCGCGCAGCGGGGCGACGTGATGGGCGTGCCGTTCATGGTATTCCTCGCACCCGGTATTCTGACGATGACGGTGATCCAGAACGCCTTTGCCAATACCTCTTCAAGTCTCGCCTCTGCAAAAATTCAGGGCAATATCGTTGATACGCTGATGCCGCCCCTGTCCGCGGCAGAACTGGTCGCGGGTTACATAGGGGGCGCTGTGGCGCGTGGCGCGCTGGTGGCTGTCGTCATCGCGATTGGCTCCGCAGTGTTCCTCGGTGTTGGGATGCAGGCGCCGCTTTGGGTCCTGGTGTTCGTCCTGCTTGGGTCCATTCTGATGGGTGGCCTGGGAATGATCGCGGGCATCTTTGCCAACAAGTTTGACCAGCTTTCAGCGATCTCGAATTTCCTTGTCACGCCGTTGGCATTCCTGTCGGGTACGTTTTATTCGATCGAGGCGCTGCCGCCCTTTATGCAGACCCTCAGCCATGCCAACCCGTTTTTCTACATCATCGACGGTGTGCGCTATGGCATGATCGGGGTCAGTGACAGTAACCCTTGGTTGGGATTATTGGTCGTCAGTGTCGCCTGTGTTGTTGTCTTGAGTATTTGTTTGCGCTGGATGCACACCGGTTATCGCTTGAAGGCCTAAGACACTTCGCGCACGGGCACGCCGCGTTCGGCAAGAACGACGATCAAGGTATCTATGTCGGGTAAATCGCCCGCAAAGACCGGTTCTTCGTTGCCGTTACGATAAATGATCATGACCTGGGTTTCGAGGCCGGTGTCGTCGATGCGCAAATGCGCGATGTCGTCCAAAGCAATGTGGCGCGGTTTGCGCCATGCCGCCAAGATCAGGTGATGATCGTCAATCCGAATACCGAACACGGGCCGGGGCAGGATCATCCAGGTGATCAGGATCGCAGCGGTCACCGACACCAACCACATCAGCTCTGTCAGATCAAACTGGATCACAGCGACCAGCAACAGGATCACCCCGAACAGGGCGATCCAAACAGGGCCTCTATTGGGCTCGCGGCGATACTCGTAAACGTCACTCATGGTTTCTATCTAAAGTAGAATAATGGCTGTAGTTTGACCACGTTAAGCAAGAATTGACCAGTCTTGCATCAGGCGCGCACCCGTCGCTCGCGCCAGGCCAACAACGATGCGCCGCCCAAGATGACCAACGCGCCCAGGATGCTGATCCAATCGGGCCAGACATCAAAGATCACCAGATCATAGAACGCTGCAAAAATAAGCGTCACGTAGCTGAAGGGTGTGACGAAACTTGCGTCCGCGCGGGCCATGGCATTGACGAAACAGGCCTGCGCTGTCGCCATCAAAACGCCTAAAGCCGCCAGGCCCGCCCACTGTGCGCCTGTCGGCATCGTCCAGACAGGCCATACAGCAAGCGTGGCGATACACAGGCCAATCGCGTTGTTGATCAGCAAGATCTGTAATGGCGGTTCCCGATTGGCAAGTTTCTTGATGAAGATCAGCTCCATCCCCATAAGGATCGCGGCACCCAGTGCCAGCAGGCCGGTCAATTGAAAGCTGTCAGGCCCCGGACGCAGCAGGATCAGCGCGCCGATGAGCGCCGTGAAGGCCGCAAACCAGCGCCACGGCCCGACGCGTTCGCCCAAAAGGGGAATCGCCAGAAGCATACAGAAGACCGGGTTCAGAAAGCTGATCGCCGTTGCATCCGAAAGCGGAATGAACGCGACAGCCGCAAACATCAGCGTCACGCCGCCCCATCCAAAAAGGGTGCGCCCGATGTGTAATCCAAGATGCGGCTGCGCGATTTTGGGACGCAGGATCGCCGCCATTGACCCGATCGCAAGAAAAGCGAACAGGAACCGCCCATGGCTGATCTGCAGCGGATGCAGTGGCGGCCCCAGCGTGGCCGTGCCCAGCGACTTGGCCAACAGCATCGTTGCCGCGATAAAGGCAGTGGCCGTCAGCATGAAAACAATGGCAAGCGGTGGGTTGGCAACACGAAGCGTCATCCGCCATCAGTGGACCGCGCCTTTCAGGCTTGCAAGCGCGGATCGTCAGTGCACCGTCTCAAGCACCTCGACGGACAGGATCGTCGGCAAATGACGCGCGACTTCGTGCCATGTGTCGCCTTCGTCGAAACTGCCGAAAACCGACCCGCTGTTGGAACCGAAATAAACGCCCGCGGGCTCCTGGCTGTCACTGGCCATTGCCTGCCGCAGCACGGTGAAATAGCAGCCTTCTTGCGGCAGACCTCTGCGACACTCCTGCCAGGTCTGCCCCCCATCACGCGACCGCCAGACGGCGGCTGCTGCATCCGGTGGAAACCGCCCCGCGCTGTCGCCGTTCAGGGGCAGCGTCCAGACAGTGTCCGGGTCGCGTGGATGTACCCGGATCGGAAAGCCGAAGGTAGAGGGAAGCCCATTGTTCACATCATCCCAACTGCGCCCGCCATCGGCAGAGCGCCAGACCCCGTGGTGGTTTTGCTGATAAAGCACATCCCCGTCACCCGGCGCACGCATCATGTTGTGCACGCAATGCCCCACATCGCCGTCACGTGGGGCCGCCGGGTGGTCATGGCCCTCGCAGGCG
>CBDTVH010000216.1:0-4797 GCA_965363665.1 uncultured Yoonia sp.
GTGCCGCCGATCAGGGCAGCCTGTGCCAGGCGGTAGATCAGCCCCATGTCGCCAAAGGTATCGCACAGCCAGATCGGATCATCCCCGGTGGGCACCTCGTCTTGCGACCGGCGCGGGCCGTCAAATGGCATGTCGGCCTTGGGAAAACGCGGCGCGATGATCAAGAGTGCGGCAGGGTCCGTCTTGCGAAGCTTGTTATGTGCCGCACGCGCTTGCGCGATGTCTTCAGCGTGGGCTGGGGCAACCACCCACACTGTCCGATGGCCCAACTGTGATTTTAGCGTCGCAAGCTCGGTTTCGTCGCAAGACAGAAGCGGTGCCGCAGGTTTCAGCGACCCGGTGACCGTCGCACTTGCCCCCAACGCGTTCAGATAGCCCGCAGTGGCGTCATCCTGGGCCGTGATCATCGCCATGGCACCATATAGATCACGGTAAAGCGCGCTCGCCTTTTGGTGTGACCGATGCGATTTGGCGTTCATCCGCGCCGCGACCAGACATTGGGGAATGCCGCGTGCCGACAGATCGCTGACCAATCCCGGCCAAACGTCCTGCTCGACCCAGATGCATAGGTCCGGTCTGAAATGATCAAGGAACCGTTGCCTGTATGACGGGGCGTCAAGGGGCAGGAACTGGTGCAGGGTCCGGGAAGGTGCGTTTTTTGCAAAGACCTCAGCCGATGTGGCAGTGGTTGAGGTGACAAGAAACGACAAATCGGGGCGCGCTTCGGCAAGGCGGGCAATCAGGCCGCGCAATGACAGAACTTCGCCCAATCCAACAGCATGAAGCCAGATCAGTGGACCCTCAGGCCTGGGTGCCAGACCAAGGCCCAGCTTTTCGGGCCAACGCACAGGGTGCTCTTTACCGCGCTTCAACCGCCTTTGCAGGGCTGGCTTTGCGGCAACAGGGATCAGATGGGTCGCCGCCAGATAGCTGCGCAAAACCAACCCGCGGTGCATCTTAGCTGGGGATGTCATGAAACGTCTTTTGCAGCGAGGTATCCCAGAATTCAGGCGTATTCAGCACAGCGACAAACCGTTCCGCAGCAGTGCCGCCGCCAAACGCGTCATGGCGCGGATAGGCTTTGCCCCATTCATTTTTCAGGAACTTTGCGATTGCATTAGTGTCCGCGGCATCAGCAAAAAAGACAGAAGGGGATTTGGCGCGGTTGGTCTGCCGCGTGCCGATATCAAGCGATGGCAGACCAAGGAAAGGGGCCTCGCGGACGCCGGCGGATGAATTGCCGATCATCGCCTTGGCATTCTTCATCAACTCTGAAAAATGGGCGAAACGCATGGATGGCAGCACACGGAACCGATCAGCAGGCACCCGCGCTATCGCATCAAAAATAGCCACAGACCCGGGATCATTGTTCGGCGCTATGACCACGTAATTGCGCCCCGATTGTTCCAGCGCACCAAAAAGCGCGTCCGCCTGCGCGCCCATTGTGTCGGCCTCGGATGTGACCGGGTGAAAAACGCAAATGCCGTAGTCATCAAAGGGCAGATCATAGCGTTCCTGCACCTGGGCAAGGGTCACACCAGATGGCCCCGCGTGGAAATCCAACTCGGGCGAGCCGATAGCATGGATATTATCCTCAGGCTCGCCCAAGGCCATCACACGGCGCGCGGCTTCATCTGAGGACACGAAATGCTGGCTGGCCAGTTTGCTGTTACAGTGGCGGTAGATTTCATCAATCGTGCCCGAGACTTCGCCGCCCTCGATATGGGCGCAGCGGACATAGTTGGTGGCGCAGACCAGCGCACAGGCCAGCGCCTCGACCCGATCACCATGGATGACGACCAGATCGGGGGCATATTCCTTTACGAAATCTGAAAAGCCGATCACGGTCTTGGCCAGAACCATATCCTGCGGATCGCCGGGACGCTGATTGAGAAACTCGTGCACCTGAACACCGGGGGTGCGATGCACCTCAAGTTTCGTCAAACCATATCGTTCAAGCATGTGCATGCCCGTGGTGAAAAAAGAGACGTCATATCCGGCATCCCGCGTGGCAATCGCCAAGGGTTCCAATTTGCCGAAATCGGCCCGAGTGCCTGTCACAAAAAGAACTGAACGCGGCATCTTTGTCTTCCAAATCCTTGCGTCATCGGAAGACCCGATCGCTGTCACGTGGCAGATTAACTTGATGGCACAGGAAAGGAAACGCACTTCGGCTACCAGAGCAAGCCGTTCTTGCCGATCTGTTGCAGGCCTTCTATCATAACCGCTTGACGCCAATAGGCGGCGCCCTTAGGTGACAGGGCACGAGGCGAGTGGGCAGGTAGGTTATGCAGCGGATTGCAAATCCGTGTAGACCGGTTCGATTCCGGTACTCGCCTCCACTGTCATGGTCGTACTGTTTTGCCGACGATGCGCGATGTCCTGTCTATTGACCCTATCGCTGGATGTTCAATGTTGCTGACGCGCGTCAACTATGGCATCACAATCTAAACATACTGAACGAAAGAGTTTAGATCGTGACTGACTATGCCTCCCGCCGTACAATGATGGTCGACACGCAGGTGCGCCCATCCGATGTGACGAAATTTCCGATTATCGACGCGATGCTGGCTGTGCCGCGCGAAGCTTTCGTGCCGGACGGGAAGCGTGAAGCGGCCTATGTTGGTGAAAACCTTGATATTGGCGGCGGACGCGTGATGCTGGAGCCGCGTACGCTGGCCAAGATGATTGATGCACTTGATATTCAGCCCAAGCACGTCGTCCTCGATGTCGCCTGCGGCTTGGGGTACTCGACCGCGGTGCTGGCGCGCATGTGCGACTTCGTGGTTGCTGTCGAAGATGATGAGGCGCGCGCCCAGGAAGCGCAGTCCATTCTGTCCGAGCATGGCGTGGACAACGCTGCCGTCATGTCTGGCCCGTTAGCGCAAGGTGCTGCAAAATCGGGCCCTTATGATATAATCATTTTGCAGGGTGGTGTGGAACAGGTGCCGGATGCGCTGCTGGACCAGTTGCGGGAAGGCGGCCGGATCGCGGCGGTCTTTTCGGAAGGAACGCTTGGCGTCGTCCGGGTCGGCCATAAGATTGATGGCGCTGTGAACTGGCGCTTTTCGTTCAATGCCAGCGCCCCCGTCTTGGCCGGTTTTGAAAAGCACAAGGCATTCGCATTGTAGAAAAATTTTCAATTGCGCGGAGTTTCGCGTGGATATCACAAGCCAGATAGAGGTGCCGCATGATCAAGCTTAAGGGTTTAGCCACAATTGCCGTCGTGCTTACATTTGCTGGGGCACCGGCGCTTAGGGCGGAAACGCTTGCCGATGCACTGACCTCCGCATACAACAATTCCGGCCTGTTAGAGCAGAACCGCGCGCTGTTACGTGCAGCTGACGAAGGTGTCGCGCAAGCGGTGGCCGCAACGCTGCCGGTCATTAACTGGTCGATCTCTGCGAACCGGACGCGTGTGGAAACACCGGTCACTGCGACAACTGACTCAGCCCTGGCGCGTGTTACGGGCGATTTGACGCTCTATGATTTTGGTGTGAACCAGCTTGGGATTGATGCGCAAAAAGAAGTTGTGCTTGGCACCCGGCAAGCCTTGCGCGGGGTTGAGCAGGACGTTCTTTTGCGGGGCGTACAGGCCTATATGAATGTGCGCAGTGCCACAGAATTCGTGCAATTGCGCCAGAACAACGTGCGCTTGATCACACAAGAGTTCCGGGCAGCACAGGACCGCTTTGATGTCGGCGAGGTGACGCGCACCGACGTGGCCCTGGCCGAGGCGCGTCTTGCTGCCGCACGCAGCCTTCTGGCCGCAGCCGAAGGCGATTTGGCGCAGGCGATCGAGGAATACAGGGTTGCCATCGGCAACACGCCATCGGGTCTGCGAACGGTTAGCCCTGCGCCGGTGTCGCGCAACCAGAGTGAGGCCAAAGCCTTTGCGGTGCGCAATCACCCGGCCATCCTTGAGGCGCAACGCTCGGTCACGGCCGCCGAGTTGAACATTCTGCGCGCCGAAGCCGCCACACGACCGTCCGTGTCTTTGAACGGCTCAGTCAGTACTGATCAGGACTCCAACACAACCGCGCAGATCGGCGTCAGCATTGGTGGCCCGATCTATCGGGGTGGCTTGATCCTCAGCCAGTTCCGCCAGGTACAGGCCAATCGCGATGCTGCCCGGGCTGCGTTGCATCTGATCACAAAGTCGATTGAACAGCAGGTCGGAAATGCATTTGCATCCCTGCAAGTGGCGCGCGCTTCGCGGCAGGCCTCGGATCAGCAAATCAGCGCCGCCCGGATCGCATTTGAAGGTGTGCGCGAAGAAGCCACGCTTGGATCGCGCACCACACTTGACGTGTTGAACGCTGAACAAGAACTGCTTGATGCGCAGGCCAACCGCATTGCTGCACAGTCCAACGAGGTCATCGCCTCTTACGCGTTGCTGTCTGCGATGGGCCTTTTGACCGCCGACCACCTTAATCTGCCGGTGCAGCAGTACGACCCGTCAGAGTACTACAATCTGGTCAAAGACGCGCCAACCGCGCTGTCGGCGCAGGGTGCGGCACTTGATCGGGTTCTGGAGGCTATCGGAAAAGAATAATCGCGCAGTTGTTTGGATTATCTCTGTTCGCTAAAGTCTTGCGACTGGATGCAAATTTAGGATGAACAGGATGTCCAAGATGGCGTCGACTGATGACATTGATGAACTTGTATCATCGGTGCGCGATTTCGTTTCGCACAAAGAACCGCCGCGCACGCGGTCCCGTATTCTGTTGGACCGTCTTGTTCTGACGCCGGAACAGCGTGTGTCTGATGCGGAAATCGCGAAAACATCAATGAATG
>CBDTVH010000217.1:0-4759 GCA_965363665.1 uncultured Yoonia sp.
CGCCAAAGCCCGCGCGGTGGGCATCCAGAACGACGACATCCAGACCCTTCGCCGCCAAGTGCCGTGCCGCTGAAAGCCCGGTATAGCCAGCACCCACAATGCACACGTCAGCTTTGTGATCACCGCGCAGTTGCGGGCGTTCTGGGGGTATTTTCGTTGATGCGACATACCAACTATCGGGAAACTCACCGGGGCGATCATTGCGGTAAAGCGGGTTCATGGGCGGATCGGATCGCAGGGATCAGGCAACGACACGTTCTTTGAAGAACCGCGCGATCTGGTCGGCGATGCGCGGGCTGTCGATAGGTTTGTCCAGATTGGCATGCGCCTCGGCCAGTTGATCATCGGGGACAACACCCTTGCCCCGATGCGTCACAAGCGCGTCAATGAAATCAGGGTCAAATTCAGGGTGAGGTTGCGTGCTGAAGATACGTTTGTCGTAGACCAGCGCGGCGTTTGCGCAGAAATCGTTGCTGGCAATGACCTTGGCTTCGCGGGGCAGGTGCGTCACCTGATCCTGGTGCCAGGCGTTCAAGCTCATGCTTTCGCCGTTCCATTCATAGGTCGTGCGGCCAACCGCCCAGCCGCCGTCGAATTTCTCGACCTTGCCGCCCAGGGCTTGCGCAATGATCTGATGGCCAAAGCAGATACCGACAAGCGGTATATCAGCGGCGTAGACCTCGCGGATGAAATCCTCAAGCGGGGCAATGAATGGCAGATCTTCGTAGGCGCCGTGTTTGGACCCGGTAATCAGCCATCCGTCGCAGGCGCTGATATCGTCGGGAAATTCCATGTCGACGACGTTATAGGTGACAAAGCTGAACCCGTGACCATCCAGCAACCGCTGGAACAGCGTGTCATAGTCACCTGTCTTGTCCAAAAGCTGGTCCGGGGCATGACCGGTTTGCAGGATGCCGATTTTCATGGGTCGTCTCATCGTCATTGCTTACGTCTATAGATAAGAACGCTTTGCCAAAGCACTAGTGCGGAGCCTAAACAAGATCAAGATAATGGTCGATCTGTTCTTCCGGCGTCATTTCCGCGAAATGGAACATTTCTTGCCGTTTCGTGCGGATCAGGTTGTCGACCAGTTGCGGATCAAAGATGCGGGGCACCAGTTTGCTTTGTTCAAAGGCGTCGATGGCTTCTTCCCATGTGCTTGAGACCTGAGGCAAATTCTGATCATACGCGTTGCCGGTGATGGGGGCAGGCGGTGTCATGCCGTCCTCGATCCCGATCAGCGCGGATCCAAGTACGGCGGCAAGAAAAAGGTAAGGGTTAACATCGCCACCAGCAAGCCGGTGTTCGATGCGTCGCGCTGCGAAGCTGCCGCCTGGCACGCGGACCGATGCGGTACGGTTATCATAGGCCCAGCAGATGCTGGTCGGCGCATGTGCACCGGGAACCAATCGTTCATAGCTGTTGCCATGCGGGGCAAAGATCAGCGCGAGGTCTTGCATACCTGCAAGACAGCCGGCAATGGCGTTGTGCAGCAAGGGTGTGCCTTCGAATGTATCGTTGGCGAACGCGTTGTTGCCGTCCGCGTCAAGGATTGAGAAATGTGTATGCAAGCCGTTACCGGCGTAATCATCATAGGGTTTGGCCATGAAACTGGCCGCCATCCCGTGATTGCGGGCAAGGCCGCGCACCAGCATTTTGAAAAGCCATGCATCATCCGCTGCTTTCAATGCGTCCGGCACATGTTCCAGGTTCACTTCGAATTGGCCGATGCCACCTTCGGAAATGGCGGCTTCGGCGGGAATATTCATCGCATCGCAGGCCTCATAAAGTTCGTTGAAGAACTCATCGAATGCGTCCAGCGCGCGCAGCGAGAGGATTTCTGCCCCGGCGCGCCGTTTGCCCGACCGGGGTGATTTGGGCGTCTGGATTTCCTTGCCGCTATCGTCGACCAGATAGAACTCCATCTCGGTCGCGGCAACGGGGGTCAATCCACGGTCTTTATAGCGGTCCAGTACACGCGCAAGCGCATGGCGTGGGTCGCCCGAAAACGGTGTCCCGTCATCGTGAAAGCTCCAAAGTGGTAACATCGCTGTGGGCGCGCGCAACCATGGTAGAGGTACATAGCCGCGCTCGGTCGGCATCATCACCCCGTCGGCATCACCGGTTTCAAAGACCAGCGGGCTGTCGTCGATGTCTTCGCCCCAGATATCGAGGTTCAGCACCGAAAGCGGAAAGCGCGTCCCTTCCTTTTCCAGCTTTTCGGCAAAGCGACGCGGCACACGTTTACCCCGTGCCTGCCCGTTCAGGTCAGCGGCACCGCAGCGCAGGTTACGAATTTCGGGGTGATCGTTGAGCCAGCTCATCGGATGATCTGAGGCCTTACCTTGATTTTCTTGCGCACGTCTTGCGGTAGATGGCGGTTCAAACGGGCGTTTATCAGCCCGAATATGCCAATCACGACAAGGGTTAGAATGAAAAAATAACCCGCCAGGATCGGGTAGGGGACGAAAGGGTTGAAGGTCTTGTCCGCAAAGTAATTCGCATAATACAGTGCGTCGCCGCGCTGCTGTGTGGCCGGGAAGCCTGAGAAGAATACAAGCGTTGTGGCGTGGAACAGAAAGATCGCCTCGTTTGTATAGGCAGGCCACGCCAGCCGCAGCATGGTGGGCCAGATCACCCGGCGAAACCGCGTCCAACCGGACAGGCCATAGGCATCTGCCGCCTCTGTGTCACCTTTGGGGATGGATTGCAGCGCGCCGTAGAAAATCTCGCCTGAATAGGCGGCGGTGTTCAGGAACAGCACGACCAACGCACCCGCCCATGCAGAGGTGAGCGGATTGAAAAAGCTGCTGACGTCCTTGAGGCTGAGGAAGACGAAATAGGCAAAGAAGAACTGGATGAACAGTGGCGAGCCACGGAAGATAAAGATAAACCATTCGGCCGGTTTTCGGAAAAACGGGTTGCGCGCGGCCTTGCCCATGGCGACAGCGGTTGCCAGAAAGAAACCCGAGCACAGCGCGACCACACCAAAATAGATGTTCCAGATCATGCCAGAGCCGATCAGCGTGAACTGCTGGCACAGCGTGAAATCGGTACGCGGCAACAAGCGTTCGCCGATGCCCTGACTGCGCAGTGCGTAATCCGCGATGGTGTCCCAACAGCTCATGCCGCTGCCTTACGCTGTGCTTCGCCCGCTGCGGTGGCTTGGCCGTGGGTCAGCTTGGCCATAATGCGGTCCAGCACGACTTCGGAGACTTTGGTAAAGCACAAATAGAACACCAGCAGTGCCGCAAAATACCACATGCGCCAGTCGGGGTGCGGGTATTCGGTGAACTGTGGTTGCTTCGCACCGCCCAATTCCCGCGCCCAATAAACGATGTCTTCGACGCCCAGCAGGAACAGCAAAGGCGTGGCCTTGATCAGCACCATCCAGAGGTTTGACAAGCCGGGCAGTGCGTAAACCCACATTTGCGGAACCAGCACGCGCCAGAATGTCTGGCGGCGGCTCATCCCATAGGCTTCGGCTGTTTCAAGCTGCCCTCTGGGCACGGCACGCATGGCCCCGAACAAAACGTTGGCGGCAAAGGCCCCGAATACGATGGCGAATGTCAGGACCGCAAGCATGAAGCCATATGTTTCATGCACCCATTGCGGGGCATTTCCCAAAGGCAGTTTTGCAGCCGTACAGACGATGAAATCATTGCCCTGGCGGATCGGTTGATCCCAGTCAGGGCATTTGATCCGGTGGCGGATATATTCAAAGGCCTGATCCAGCGCGATCACGAAAAACAAGAAGAAGGCAATGTCGGGGATGCCACGGACAACTGCGATATATGTCTTGCCGATCCAACGCAGTGGGGCGACGTTGCTACGTGCCGCCGACGCCCCGGCAAAGCCAAACGCCAGCGCCGTCGGCGCCGTGATCGCCAACAGCAAAAGCACCGTGCCAACCGCCCAATACATCGACATATGCTTGCCGGTGGTCAGGTAGCAGCTTATCCACTGGAAACCTTCCAGAGCGGCCGGGTCGGTACAGAAACTGAACATCAATCGCCTTGTTGCACTTGTGTTACAATCCGTCCAACAATTGCCGTTACGAGTCAACGCGCTGGGGGCAATTACGCGACGCCAATGCGCACTGCGCTCATTGAGGAATGTCAAAAATGGTACAGTCGGTCATTGTCGTGGGCGCGGGCATCATCGGCGCGGCAACCGCCCTGCAGCTCAGCAAAGCGGGGCATGCCGTCACGATCATCCATGCGGGTGGCGCTAACGCCACAAGCGCGGCCTTTGGCTGGATCAATGCCAGTTTCTTTCTCAATGATGATCATCACCACCTGCGTGCGGCGGGTATCGCCGCATGGCACCGCGTTTTGGCAGACGTGCCCGTTTCAGTGGATTGGCAGGGCTGTCTGTGCTGGGACATGGCCCCGGATGCGATGGACGCCACCCTCGCACAGCTAAAGGCATTTGATTACCCCGTTGAGATGCTGTCCAGATCGCAACTGTCTGCGCTGGAACCTGCTTTGAAGGACCCCCCCGAACAGGCGCTGTTCTTTCCGACCGAGGGCGCCGCGTCTTCTGCCGAAATCGCCCGGCAGCTTCTGGCGGCCGCGCAGGCATGTGGGGCAAAGCTGATCAGCAATGTTGCAGTCACGGCCCTGAAAACGCGAAATGGGCGGGTGATCGGCGTCGAGACATCGCAGGGCGACATGCTGGCGGATCAGGTGATGATCGCCGCAGGCACCGGGACATCTGCGCTTGCGGGGTCAATCGACTGCCATATCCCACTGGTCCC
>CBDTVH010000218.1:0-4754 GCA_965363665.1 uncultured Yoonia sp.
CGCTTTGCACGTTCAGCACTTCATCGCCGTAAATGATGCGCATGCCGTTGTCTTGCAGCGTGATGAAAAGCTGGCTGATATCGCGCAACATCGGCCAGAGTGACAGATCTATCTTGTCCTCGCCCGGTGTGAAATCAGTGATCGTGTCAGTCTCACCGTCGGCGGTCAGGATGAACAGATCCGCCCCAGCACCGCCGGACATGACATCGCGACCCTGCCCATCGCGCAGAATGTCGTCGCCCAATCCGGCATTGATGACATCATCGCCATCGTGCCCTTGCAGAATATCGCCGCCTGCGGTGCCATCAAGCGGGCCACCCGTCAGATCGGCAGTCCGGGTGACACCCGCAAGCCCGGTATCCAAACGCAGCTGCGTGATGCCGGTTTCGCTGCTGCTGGCCACGAAAATATCAACACCCGATCCGCGCCGTGCCGCGGCAAGTGCGCTGACATTATCAAGGCCATAGACGTCCCGGTCTTCGATCGTGGCGCGATGCACAAGCAGACCGCCTTCCAGCAACACAAAGACCGACACGCCGTCATCGGCACCCCCGGCAATGACATAGGTTTTGCCGTCTGCTTCGATCACTTCAAGGGCGGTGACACCACCAAACCGCGTGTCCCGCGCATCCAGAACATGATCGCGGACGGTCATGCTGCCATCTGTGTTCAATTCGACGACACTCAGGCTATCGGTCCCGGCTGCCGCCAGCACAACATAGGTGGCATCCCCCACGGTGGCAGTTTCAAGCGCGGTCGGCGCGCTGATCCACAACCCATCATCCGCACCGATGGTCGTTTCACGCAGCACCTGCCCCGCGCCATCAATCGCCCGTGCTGTCACGCCGTTCTGAATTGCGCTGGTCGAAATGACAAAGCTTTGCCCGCCGACTGTCGCTGTTGCCAAGGCCGCGATACCGGCAGTCGTGGCAGGCGATGTGTCTTGCAGGACGGCATGCGCTTGCAAGGTACCACCGGCGTCAAAGGTCAGCCGGGCAAGACCCGCTTGCCCAGCCAGCACACCGTAAACGGATTGCACGCCCCCGGGCAGGTCCAGGGTGATGCTGCGCTGAAAGCCGTCAAAATTGTCGGGCAATGTGGTCAGGGCCGTTGCCGGACCAAAGCCACCATCAGGGTCAAGCTGCACCGTCTGAAGCGCCCCATCCGGGCCGCCCCCCACCAGCAAACCTGACGCCGCCCCGAATGAAAGCCCGGCGATACCCCCGGCACCACCGGCAAGAACCGCGCCCGAAAATGCAAGGCTTTCGCCAACCGCCAAGTTGCCACCCGCGATGTCCCACTGCCGCAGGACGCCATCATAGCGCGTGCCACTATAAAGTTGTGCCGTACCGTCGATATCCACGATCTCAAGATCGGTGATATGCGAGTGGCCCACGTCACCGGGGTCGGTGACGTAATACGAAAAGGATATAGATGACATGATAGGCCCCCCCCGGAACCGAGTGTCGTCAGAATGTCCTTTTGGTGTGATCGCAGGGCTTGATCTTACCACGGCCCAATTGTGGCGCAGGCATGAAGCTTGCTTTTCAATTTGCTCAATATCACCGCAGATTTGATAAGAATGCAGCGATGGTTTGGCACTGACGCATCCCAAGACGGGGCATGCGGCCTTGTGCGGGCAGTTCAGCAGCAAGGGCTGTCAGTGCGGTGACATCCGCCCTGTCAATAATGTCATTGTGCCCGGCCCGAAGTAATTGCCGCCTCAGGCCTCCAGCGCGACGGGCATATCCATGCCGTGTTCTTTCAAAAGCGCGTGGCGCTGGGCGATCTTGAGGTCCGCTGCAACCATCTCGGCGCATAGGTCCCGCGGCGTGGTGGTCGGGGTCCAGCCAAGCTGCCGCTTGGCCTTGGAGGGATCGCCCAGCAGCGTTTCAACCTCAGCCGGTCGAAAATACCGTGGATCAACACGCATCACGACATCGCCGCACCGCACGTGCGGCGCGCGGTTGCTGTTCACGGCCGCTACAGTTGCAATTTCATGGATGCCGGTGCCGCTGAACGCCAGTTTCATACCGAGTTCCGCAGCCGTCCATTTGATAAAGTCACGGACCGAATACTGCTTGCCGGTGGCGATCACATAATCTTCGGGACGGTCCTGTTGCAGCATCAACCACTGCATTTGCACATAATCCTTGGCATGTCCCCAATCGCGCAATGCGTCGATATTGCCAAGGTAAAGGCAATCCTGCAGCCCCAATGCGATATGCGATAGGCCGCGCGTGATCTTGCGGGTCACAAAGGTTTCGCCGCGTCGCGGGCTTTCGTGATTGAACAGGATGCCGTTGCAGGCAAACATGCCATAAGCTTCGCGGTAATTCACGCAGGTCCAATAGGCATAAAGCTTGGCCACGGCATAGGGGCTCCGCGGGTGAAACGGTGTCCGTTCGGTTTGCGGGGTCTGTTGCACCTGACCATAGAGTTCAGAGGTGGACGCCTGATAGAACCGGGTCTTCCTGTCCAGCTTCAGAAAGCGGATCGCCTCCAACAGCCGCAACGTACCAAGTGCATCGACATCTGCGGTATATTCGGGCGTATCAAAGCTGACGGCGACATGGCTCTGCGCACCAAGGTTATAGACTTCATCCGGCTGCACGTGCGACAAAATCCGCGTCAGATTGGAACTGTCGCTTAGGTCACCGTAATGCAGCGTCAGTCGCGCATCGTCCGTTTGCCGATCCTGATAGATGTGATCGACCCGTTCGGTATTCAGCGATGAAGAACGACGTTTGATGCCGTGAACCTCGTACCCTTTGTCCAGCAAAAGCTCGGCAAGGTAAGACCCGTCTTGTCCCGTAATCCCGGTGATCAGCGCACGTTTCGTCATAAACCCTCACACGACTGGTAAAGCTGTTGTTAACTATTCCTGCGCTGGAAGGTCTTAAGAACGCGTTAACTTACGCACGGTGGTGTAAGGTTTCTCTGACACATTCGCTGAATAACGGGGCATCAATCCCAAGTTCAGCGAAAAGGCCCACCCCCATGCCAGATCAGACCCCCAACCTTGCTTTGCCATTCATCATGCCTGCACAGGCGCAAAAGCATGTGACACACAACGAAGCGATCGAGTTGCTTGATATGATCGTGCAGATGACGCTGGAAAGCAGCGATGCAACGACCCCACTGGCATCGCCCGGCGAAGGGCAGGCCTGGGCGCTTGGTGCAGCGCCGACAGGGGCCTGGGCCGGACAAGGCGGGATGATCGCGACATGGCGCGGCGGTGGGTGGCTTTTTGTCGCGCCACGCGAAGGATGGATGGCCTGGGTCAGGAACGCATCGGAATTGCAAGTGTTCACGGGCGGTGCCTGGACGACCTTGGCCGGAACCGGCACCTAGGGTCGATTCCCCCGGGCGTTCTTGGGCTGAAACATACAGCAAACGAAATAAAAGCGCGGTACCGTTTGGGTTCCGCGCTTTTTTTGGTTTGCACCACAAGGGCCGCTTTGGACGGCGACTTCGGTCTGAAACGCGATTCATTTGCATTCAACGGGCCATATGCGGGCTAACGCGGTGGATTCTTGTCGTGGGTGCTTGCGACGCCATAGGACCTCTGCTACATCGCGCAGGATTTTGCCGCTCTCTCGTTTTCGTGAGGGCCAAACAAGTTGCCCATCCGTTGCCCGACACTCCGGGTGTTGCGGGTCCGGGCCCAAGATATCGGAAGGCTCCTCGTGTCCGAAACTGCTGGTATTTCGACAGGCATCGCCAAGCGCTATGCAACTGCCGTGTTCGACCTCGCCAAGGAAGGCAAGGCGATCAAGGCACTCGAATCAGATGTTGCTGCTTTGGAAGCAGCGATGGCCGAAAGCGCCGATCTGCGCACATTGCTGACCTCACCGCTTTACAGCCGTGAAGAACAGTCTGGCGCGATTGCCGCGGTCGCCAAGAAAATGGAACTCTCAGACACCACAAGCAATGTCCTGGCGCTGCTGGCTGCCAAGCGCCGTTTGTTTGTGTTGCCACATCTTCTGGCCGTATTGCAGGACATGCTGTCCGAGGAACGCGGCGAAGTCATGGCGGAAGTCACGACAGCCAAGGCGCTGACCAAGGCGCAGGCGGACAAGCTGTCCAAAACACTCAAGGCCCAGGTGGGCAAATCTGTCACCATCAAAGAAACCGTCGATGAAAGCATCATCGGCGGTCTTATTGTCAAAGTGGGCTCAAAGATGATCGACACGTCGATCGCCTCCAAGCTCAACGCACTCCAGAACAAAATGAAAGAGGTCGGATAAATGGCGATCCAAGCGTCTGAAATTTCTGCGATCCTGAAGGACCAGATCAAAAACTTCGGTCAAGAGGCCGAAGTAGCCGAAGTGGGCCGCGTACTGAGCGTTGGCGACGGTATCGCCCGTGTTTACGGCCTTGATAACGTCCAGGCCGGTGAGATGGTCGAATTCCCCGGTGGCATCCGCGGCATGGCGCTGAACCTCGAATCCGACAACGTCGGTGTCGTTATCTTCGGCTCCGACCGTGACATCAAAGAAGGCGACATCGTCAAGCGCACCAAATCCATCGTGGACGTGCCAGTCGGTGACGAACTGCTGGGCCGCGTTGTTGACGGTCTGGGCAACCCGCTGGACGGCAAAGGCCCGATCAACGCGAAAAAGCGTGCGGTTGCGGACTCCAAGGCGCCCGGCATCATTCCACGTAAATCGGTACACGAGCCGATGGCGACCGGTCTGAAATCCGTTGACGCAATGATTCCGATTGGCCGTGGCCAGCGCGAATTGATCATT
>CBDTVH010000219.1:0-4719 GCA_965363665.1 uncultured Yoonia sp.
ATGGCTCAAACTGTCGTTCCGCGATATTATTGCGTCAGAACTGGAACCCTACGAGGTCGAAAACCCCGGGCAAATCATGCTGGAGGGCAGCGATGTGTCTCTGGAGCCTGAGGATGCTTTGTCACTGAGTATGGCCGTGCATGAACTGATCACGAATTCGGTGAAACATGGCGCCTTGTCAGACCCCAAGGGGAAGCTGAAAATCGTCCTGTCGCATGGAACCAAGGGCGATCTGGGCGGTTTGGAATGGAGTGAGGTGTCCAAGCGCATCAAGGAACCCAAGAACGACGCGTCAGGTTTTGGACGCTTTCTCTTGGAAAAAGGCGTCGCGGCACAAGTTGGAGGCACAGCAGAGCTAATGTTCGAGAAGGGTAAATTGTTATATAAACTAAGTTTTGGCGGGTCCCGTGAGTGAAGTAAGTAACGCGATCCGCACCTCGAAAGAGGATGGGCTTAAGGTGCTGGTGTTGGACGATGAGGCGATTATCTCGATGGATATCGCGATGCAATTGTCCGATCTGGGTCATACCGTATTGGGCCCGTTTCAGGATGCCGCCGCCGCAATGGACGCGCTGGCCGCACAAACCCCCGATGTTGCAATCATCGACTATAATCTGCGACGCGGCAGTACCTCAAAACCTGTGGCGGAATACCTGATTGAACACGGCATTCCCTTCAGTTTCTTGTCGGGCCATTCGTCGACCGGCGTCTTGGAAAAAGTCGGTTTCGGGCACTGCAAGGTGATATCGAAACCCGTTTCGCCAACGGTTCTTGCCGCTACCGTGACGGCGTTGGCCGAGAATTAGCGAACGGGGCGGGGCGTTAGGGTGTAACGCCGCACGCGGTGATCACCCCGTGGGCCTAGTGCCGACAAATTCCCATGCCTGCGCCATTTCGGATGCATTAAACGCGCGGGCATCGACCGGGATGATCTTGTCCATATATTCAATCATCTTCGCCGCCTTGTCCGGCGCCCCAACGACCGCATAACGTGACACATGGCTCAGCGCGCGAAACCGCGATGCGATAACGTCGCCGTCCAGAATGCTGTCCCAATCGCTTCCGGTGAAGTTGGACAGATCAAGCAACATGTTTACCTTGTCGGTATTGTCAAAGACGGCGTTCATGAATTTGGCAAGTGCTTCCGATGCATCGTCATCAATGTGGCCCGTCACGCGGAAAGCATAGACGTTTGGTGCCTCGCAAGGGATTTGCGTGATCGGTCCATAGGAGAATTGTGTCATAGGGTGGCCTCCAGCTTGTTGGTGTCGGCGGGTCTGACCGTTCAGATCAGACCTGCTGACAAAGAACGTTCTGCAATCAGACGTCTGCGGGTTTGCCGCTAGACTCTTTGTCGGCTGCCAGCGTGGATTTTTCGGCATTTTCCTTCGCAAGCCGCTGCTCGGTCTTGCGCTTGCTCATTATCCCGAAACCAACGGCGGTCAGAAGTGTGAAAAGGGCCAGGATGAGTACGATTATTCCATTTTCCATGATCTTTCCTCTTTTGCTAGGTTGCATTGCCTGACCAACGACCCAATCCCCGCAGAGTTCCATTGAATGAGGATTTGTGGGGTTGGGCATCAGGTCGCACCTTGGATCTGTCGCTTATCTGAACCCATGCCAATCGTGTGAGTTTCAGGGCTGGATACGGAACGATCACAAACTTCGTTTGTTGATGTAAAAAATCTAATGCAATCAAGGAGTGTAGCAATGGCCGAGCAAACCGCCACCCAAGACGCCGCGAAAAAGCAATTATGGGATCAGCTTGATGCCACGCGGGTTTCCATGCTTTGGGTGCCAGGTTCCGGCCAACACCCGCAGCCGATGACGCATTTTGCCGATCCTGATGCTGGTGTGATCTGGTTTATCACGTCTTCGGATACAGATCTGTCCGTCGCCGTAGGAAGCGGGGCCGACGGACGCCTGACGTTCGTTTCAAAGGCACAGGATTATCATGCCAGTCTGGCCGGCCGCCTTACCCTATCACGCGACAGCGAAAAACTTGATGAATTGTGGAGCACGCCTGTTGCGGCATGGTTCGATGAGGGGCGCAGCGATCCGACGATCCGGTTGCTGAAGTTCACGCCTGACGACGCGTCTGTCTGGGCGTCGCAATCGAACAGTATTCTGGTTGGACTGAAGCTGCTTCGCGCTGGTCTGACTGAGGGTGAAAGCAATCCTGATGTGGGTGTTCATCACATCGTCAACATGTCTGGCGCTGCTTGATGTAATCTCGCGGATCAAACTCGAACTATTGATTGACTTGATCCGCGCAACAATTTTGCTTTGCGTGTCGGCCTTGCCGGAACCTTTGCTTGGGTGCGGCGTTTGTAGGCATGTCTGAAAACTCCGTGAAGAAGAGAAGTATTGTTGGTTGGTTGATTGCTGCCGCTGTTTTGGGGTGTGGTATCGCGCTGTTCATCCTGTGGCGACCGGCCCCGGATACACAAGGAACACAAAGCATTTCTCAGCCTCTGGTCGAAACGGCACAGGTCGAAATTGCCCCTGACGCGCTGTTTGTGACGCAGACCGCTTTCGTCACAGCGGTCGACAGCTTGCCCGTTGTTTCGGAAGTTTCGGGGCGCATCGCGTCCATAAATCCGGCGTTTGCCGCGGGCAGCACTGTTTCCTTGGGCGACATCTTATTTCAGATCGTTCCCGAGCGGTATCAGGCTGATGTAGACCGCGCCCGTGCCCAGGTGCGTCAAGCCGAAGCGCAACTGGAGGAAGCCGAAGAAACGCTTTCGCGGCAGAGGGAGTTGGAGGACGATGATTTTGCCTCTGAGGCCGCTTTGCAAGGGGCGCAGACCGCGCGTGCGCAGGCACAGGGCAATCTTGATCTTGCCAATGCGCAGCTGGCGACAGCGTTGATTGCCTTGGATGACACAGATGTTGTCGCGCCCTTTGACGCGGTGGTCACGTCACAATCTGCAACGGTTGGTCAGTTCATTCAGGCAGGAAATCCTGTGGGGGAGATCGCCGTTGATGATGACGTCGAGGTCAAGGTCGGCCTGACCGAACGCCAGTTTGCGACTGTCAGTCAGAATGCCGCGTTGGTGGGACGGTCCGTAACTGTCATTCCGCGCCGCGTCGGCCCGGTGATGAGTGATATGGAACCACGTTCGGGGATTGTGCGGGCAGTGTCGCCGGTGCTTGACGCCGATGCCCGCACCGTTGAAGTGATCGTACGCGTGCCGCGCAAGGTGCAAGGCGGGTCTGCATTGCAGTTCAATCAATTGGTTCAGGTCGGTTTTCCCATTCCGTCGAACGAAGCCACCCTGCTGCGTGCGCCGCGCCGCGCGCTGCAGCGCGGGCAGATGCTTTGGCAGGTCACGGACAAAGACACATTGTCCGAGATAGAAGCTGATATCGCCCGACAAACCGACGATTGGGTTTACTTCACCGCCGACATTGCGACCGACGCGCGTGTCTTGCTGACCGCTTTGGATGCACCTGTGGTCGGAATGCAGGTCCGCCGCGATACGCGGGTGTCGGAGGCGCGTGAATGACCGCTTTGATACGCGCGGCCTTGCAGACGCGGGTCTTTCCAAACCTCTTGATGGTCGGGTTGCTTGTGGCGGGTCTGTTTTCGCTTCAGGCAATTACCGTCAAGAATTTCCCCGAAATTTCGACCGGGACGATCCAGATATCTGTGATCTACCCGGGCGCTGCGCCACAAGACGTGGCTGATGCCATCCTGCAACCGATTGAAAACAAGGTGCGTTCGGTCAAGGGGGTGCGCAAGATATCATCGACCGCCAGTCAGGGGATCGGCAGCGTGGCCGTATCGTTGACCCGGGGCGCGGACCTGCCGTCGGTCTTGGATGACATCGAGACGGCCGTTGATGAAATAACCGTCTTTCCCAACGCCGCGGAAGATCCACGCATCGTCGAGGTCGAACCAGATGAGTTGGCGATTGAGTTCGTACTGTCAGGCGACATGCCGCGTGCCATGTTGAAGGATGTTGCCCAGACGATCCGTGATGATTTGCAGGATTTACCACAGATCAGTCAGGTTTCGGTTCGCGGCGTGCCCGCCGATGAGATCAGTGTCGAGGTTCCGGGCGATGTTTTGCGCGCCTACGAGGTCAACTTGCGGGACGTGGCGGATATTATCGACCGCGGCAGTCTCAGTCTGTCGGGAGGCACTTTGATATCGGGCACAACCCGAACGCAGGTGCGCACGATCGGAGAACAGGAAACGGGCAATGATCTGGGTGAGATACCCTTTCTGACTGCATCGAATGGCGCGGTCGTGCGCCTTTCCGATATTGCCATGATCAGCGACGATTTGGCGCAAGATCCAACACAAGCCACGCTTGATGGCAAGCCCGCCGTCTTTGTAACCGTCTACCGATCTGGCAGTGAGCAACTGCTAGATGTGGTCAGCGCCGCACAGACCTATGCCGAAGATGAATTGCGGCCCAGTCTACCTGACACGTTGACATTTACTACCTGGCGCAATGAGGCGTCCAGCCTTGAGGGTCGGATTCAGCTACTTGTCAAAAACGCGGCCATCGGTGCGGCTTTGATCGTGCTGATCTTGACGTTGGTGCTGGACTTGCGCATCGCTGCTTGGGTTTCGGCCGGGATCATTATCTCTTTTGTGGGCACCTTTGCATTGATGCAGATATTTGGTGTTTCGATCAATCAGCTCTCACTCTTCGGCTTCATCCTAGCACTTGGGATTGTGGTCGATGATGCCATCGTGGTGGGAGA
>CBDTVH010000220.1:0-4701 GCA_965363665.1 uncultured Yoonia sp.
GCGCGCAAGCAGCTGCATCTTGAGACGGATTACGCACATGAAGGCGAAAATCTGGACCGATTTGGCCAACTTTTGGCGGATGCCCCGGCCTTTACCGTGCCTACGTATGTCCCCGATTGGAGCACGCGCGAGGTGCTTGCGATGTCTTACGTGGAGGGCGCGCCGATTGAAGCCGCATTTTCACAGCCCAAGCCTGAACGGGATCGGATCGCAGACGCATTGATCGGCCTGACGTTGCGCGAATTGTTTGATGACGGCCTGATGCAGACCGACCCGAACTTCGCCAACTATCGCTATGAGGCATCAACGGGACAGATTGCTTTGCTGGATTTCGGCGCGACACGGATGCTTGATCCGACGGTTGTCGATCAATATCGGCGTCTGCTGGCCGCCGGGTTGGCTGACGAAGAAGCGGCCATGCATGCGATTGCCGAAGAGATTGGCTTTGTCGCGCCAGACACGGCACCCCGCCATCGAACCGCGATCATGGATATGATGGGTTTGGCGTTTGCGGCCTTGCGGCGCGATGGCCCTTTTGATTTCACCGACCGGTCCCTGCCCAAGGCGATGCAAGACGCGGGCATCGCGCTGGCTGAAGACGGGTTCATCCCGCCGCCATTGCCGATTGATGTTTTGCTGCTGCAACGCAAATTCGGGGGCATGTTCCTGTTGGCCAGCCAACTTGGGGCGCAGGTTGATTTGAAGGGTTATCTCAGTCGGTATACGCGCGGCGTCTAGCGCTCGGTCAGCTTTAGCTCGATCCGGCGGTTTTGTGCGCGCGCTTCGGGGGTATCCAACGGGTTGATCGGCTGGAATTCACCAAAGCCGTTGGCCGCCAGCCTGCGTGGATCAATCCCCAGTTCCTCTGACATGAACCGCACGACCGACAAGGCCCGTGCCTGGCTTAGTTCCCAGTTATCCTCAAATCGGCTGCTTGCGCTGACGGGAATGTTGTCGGTGTGACCGTCAACGCGGATGACCCAATCAATCCCTTCGGGAATGTCATCTGCGATGCTGCGCAAAATGCCAGCGATGCTTGCGATTTCCACCTCTCCGGCCTCGGCCAGTTGGGCGCTGCCGGGTTCGAACAAGACCTCGGAGTTGAAAATGAAGCGGTCGCCCTCGATGCGGATACGGTCCTGCCCTTCAAGGATTTCGCGCAATTCACCAAAGAAGTCGGATTTGAACCGTGACAGGTTTTCGGCCTCGGCGGCAAGGCGTTCGGCCTCTTCTTCCAGGCGGGCCGCTTCCGCCTCAAGCCTGATGCGCTCGGCCTCTTCCAGGGCGCGGCGCTGGCGTTCTTCTGATACGACCCGGGCAAGTGCGGTGTTCAGTTGCGCGCCCAGCGTTTCGATCTGCACCTGCGCTTCGCGGTCGGCCTCTTCTGCCAGGTTAAGCAAGGATTGCAGGTTGCCCACCTGCGTGCGCAGTTCGGTGATTTGTTCGTTCAGCAAGGCGACCTGTCGCTGACTTTCGGCTGACAAAGCTTCCTGCGCTGCAAGCTCTTGGTTGGCCATCGCAAGAAGGGCTGCTTGTCGTTCCGCTTCTGTCGTTTGATCGCCCAGATTGTCCTGAATCTGCGCCAACTCGGCAGCCAGTGCTTCGTTTTCCTGTTCCAGCGTCCCACGCAGCGCATCCAATTCCGCCTGAGCGGCGCGCGCGGCGGCCAAGAGGGTCAGCGTATTTTCGGCCTCTTGCCGTTGCCGTTCAAGGTTCAGCGTCATCGCGGTAAGTTCGGTATCGGCGTTGGCGAGCCGTTCACGCAATGCCTCTGCTGCTGCGGCACTGGTCAATTGATCGGCCTCTAGTGCAGTAATCCGTTCGGTTTGTGCGTCGTTTTCAGTTTCAAGATCGGCAATAAGCGCCTCAAGCGCCTCGCGTCGTGCCGCGGCAAGGCGGGCAGCTTCAGCGCCTTCGTCAATTTCGGTCCGTGCCTGCGCCAGCGCCAGATTAAGCGCTTCCTGCTGGGTCAAAAGCCGTTCTTGTTCCGCTTCCAGGCCCGCAATATCGGCCAGCGCTTCGCGGCGATCACTGAGCAATCCGGCGACTTGCGCCTCAAACTGCGTAATCTCGCTTTGCGCCTGTGCAAGCGCCTGATCCTGCGCTTGCCGCTCTGCGATCAACGCGGCGATGCGCCCCGCTTGCCGGGTTGCTTCGGCATTTGCGGCTTCCAGATCAGAGGTCAGCGTGGCATTCGTATCCCGCTCCAAACCCAGCGTCGCCGTCAAGGCAGCGACTTCATCACTCAACGCATCCAGTTCGGTTTCCTGCCCGGTGATCTGCTGTCGCAGGACGAACTGGATGACCATAAAGATCGTCAGCACGAACATCAGGACCAGCAACAGTCCGGTCATCGCGTCCACGAACCCCGGCCAGATCGCGTTTTGAAAGCGGTTTGATGATCTGCGGCTCAGCGCCATTGATCAGCCTCTGCCTTTGATCGCGTTTGTCAGGTTGGCAATCTCGCCGCGCAGGTCGCCGATGCTTTCCTGTCGGCCTGCGGTCATTTCTTCCAGAATGCGCAGCAATTGGACGTCGATGGACCGCAACCGCATACGGCTTTCGGCGTCGATACCGTCCATGCCGTTTTCGTCCATTTTCTGGATCAGTGCCTCTTGCCCCAAGGCGACCCGTTCCAATACTTCGGTGTTGGAGTTGGTGGCTGACGCTTGCGCCAGTCTTTCAATTGCAGTGGCCAGCGATGCAAAGCGCCTGTCGTTTTCTTCGCGGTCGGCGTCGGTCTGGCCCATCTGCATCTGGATGGTGTCCATCAGCTCACCCAACTGTTCCACGAAGGGACCCATGGCACTCAGATCCGCGCCGCCAACGCCTTCTTCGCCGTCGATACCGACGCGGGTGATGGTGGACAGCCACTCTTCCAATTCGCGGTAAAAACGGTTCTGGCCGTGCCCGGCAAACAGCTCCAGCAGGCCCACGATCAATGATCCCGCCAACCCCATGAGCGAGCTGGAAAACGCGGTGCCCATGCCGCCCAACTGTGCCTCAAGGCCCGATTGCAAACGTGCAAATATGTCGGCGCCGCTTTCCCCTTCACCGGGGTTTAACGACCGGATGGTTTCGACAAGGGCGGGCACCGTCGTTGCCAAGCCATAGAACGTACCCAGAAGGCCAAGGAAAATCAGGACGTTGCCGATGTAGCGTGTGATTTCGCGGTCTTCGTCAATCCGCTGTGCGACGGAATCAAGGATGGACCGGCCGGAGCTGGACGACACCTGCGTGCGTGCGCCACGCGACCGCAAAAGCGTGGCCAGTGGTGCAAGCAACGAAGGGGCAGCAACGTAGGAATGACCGCCCGCATCCTGCGCGAACCGTTCGATCCAACGCACGGAGTTCATCAGCAGGAACACCTGATTGAAGCAGGACAAAACGCCCAGCACGAAGACGCCAAGGATGACCCCGTTGAGGTAAACATTTGACTGGAAGATCGCGGTGATCTGCGCCAGCCCAAGGTAGAAACCAGCCCCCACCAGGCCAAGCACGATCAACATGAACAGAAGCTGGCGAAGAGGCTGTGAAAACTGGGGCGGTGTTTTGGGTTCCCGTTTATCCGGCAAGGGAGGGAGTCCTCATATTGTGTGACTGCTTTGCTCGCATAACATCATATGGCTGAAGTTGCACAAACCCAAACAAAATCGGGGTGTCTTTATGTTGCTGTCAAAGCACGCACGCGCGCGACAAGCCATGCCATCTCGGCGTCTTTGATGCCCAATTCGGTCAAGTGGGCCGCCGTATTGAACAGATACTCGGTGTTTGGCCCACGCCCGCCCACGGCCTTTGCGATGATCTGTGCCTGTTTTTCGAGGTCGAACTGGCAGTACTGCACGTGATCGCGGTTGATGATGTAGGCCAGTGCCGGGATTTTTTCGCCCTCGTCACTGGTCAGTTCAACGATGTCTTCGTAATAGGCCGACGAAATCAGTTCGCGCGCGCGCAACTCAGCATGGACTGTTTCGGCGTCTTCGTCAGCAACCTGAAAGGCAACCCCGGTGCATTGCCCACCTTGCTGTGCGTCAAGGGCCAGAACAAGGCCGGGGTCTTCCTCGGACCCGCGATGGTGGATCGAGAGCATGCAAAAGCTGCGGTGATAGTCATGCAGCCGCGCTTTCACCTGTCGCACCGGGGTGAACCCCGGGTTCCACAAAAGTGAACCGTATCCGAAAACCCAAAACGCCATGCTACCTATCCAATTGCCGTGCAGCACATAAACACTGGATTCGCAGGAACGAAAAGGGGGGGTTACACCGCCCGCAGCAGGTCGCCAAAGATCGCAGCGCTGTGGTCTTGCAGATAAATCCGCAGCCAAGGCGTGTATTGCTTGGGGTGTCGCGCCACATCCGCCGATAGATCGTAGAAATCGACCCAGCGTGTGTCCATGACCTCGTCGGGGTTAGGCACCACTTTCACATTATTGGGGGCATCAGCCACATAGACCTGTACCACCTCATGCTCGATCAGCCCGCCGCCCACATCGGCGCGGTATTCGATCTGGTCGCGATGCGAAGGGTAAAGGCCCTTGATACCAAGTTCTTCGTCCAGCCGTCGCACGGCGCAATCGCTGGGGTCTTCGTCCCATTCGGGGTGCGTGCAGCAGGTGTTGGCCCAAAGACCCGGCGTGTGATACTTGCCCATCGCGCGCCGCTGGATCAGCACGCGGCCCCGGTTCATCACGAAGACGCTGAC
>CBDTVH010000221.1:0-4688 GCA_965363665.1 uncultured Yoonia sp.
ATTCTGGCACGCGCCGATATAAAGGCCAAACCGGTTCTGGATGTGGGATGCGGCACGGGACGCCATGCATGGGCCCTGACGGTCGAGCACGGCTTCGAGATCGACGGCCTGGATATCCAACCGGGGTTTCTGGAGATTGCCCGTCGACGCTGCCCGAAGGGGACGTTCCACTTGGGAGACATGGCCGAGTTCGACCTTGGACACAGCTACGAGGCTCTGATCTGCCTCTTCTCCAGCATCGGGTATGTCCGAACCACCGATCGGTTGGCCATGGCAGCCCGCTCTATGCGCCGCCACCTGACTGATGCAAGCGACCTGGAAAACAGGTTGACCTTCGTCAGCCTTGACCTGTCCGCCGACGCAGGATGGGACGATGCGATGGCTGGCGTGGATGTGCTGATGCACACAGCGTCGCCTTTCCCCCTCGCACAGCCAAAGAACGAAGATGACCTGATCCGCCCGGCGGTTGACGGAACCTTGCGGGCCTTGCGCGCGGCCGACGCGGCCGGGGTGACACGTACGATCCTCACATCTTCGACGGCTGCTATTTCAGGCTCTGCGCTGCCACCGGGCGACACGGCCTTCGATGAAACCAACTGGACCGATCCCACCGATCCGGAAACGTCAGCCTACGTGCGCTCCAAAACACTTGCCGAAAAGGCCGCATGGGATTTCGTCCGCGATGATGCGCCCAAAATGCAGCTGACCACGATCAATCCCGGCTTTGTGCTAGGCGCGCCACTTGACGACAACACCGGAACCTCCATGGCCGTGATCGCCCGCCTTTTGCGCGGCAAGGACCCGATGCTGCCAGACATCGGCTTTGCGACGGTGGATATCCGCGATGTCTCCGAGGCGCATGTCATCGCTATCGAAAAACCTCAGACCGTTGGCCAGCGTATCATGTTGGTTGATCGGTTCCTGAGCTTCAAGGACATCGCGCAGGCGATCAAATCCGCATACCCCGAACGAAAGGTGGTGACGCGGGTTGCGCCCGATTTCGTTATCAAGTTTTTGGGATTGTTCGATCCAACCGTCAAATCCATCGTTCCCAGCCTTGGACGGGTCGACAAAATGGATAACGCGCGCGCCAAGGCAACACTGGGGCGGGGCATGCGGCAAGCGCATAAGGCCGCCGTCGCATCAGCGACTTATCTGATCGAAAACGAGCGCCTCTAACCGGTATCAGCGCGAGTGATCGCGTCTATCAACCGTGCCCGTGCGCCCGGCAATGGCCTGTCACCCAATCCCCTGATCAACCGATGCTCGATGAAATAACCGGTCGTTCCAAGCGCCCGCACGATTTCGGCGTTCGAGGCATCGCCTTTTCCGGCAAGGACCTCTGGCAAGGGCAGCATCCGGTCGGCCCATTCCCCCGCCGCTTCCCGGCTGACGGCGCGTCCGGATTTCGGCGAGACATAGACCAGATCCTCATTCACGCCGCGTACGGCACAGGCCGACAGGTCCAACCCAAAGCCCATTTCTTCCAATAGCGCCTGTTCCCAGCGCAGATAAGCCAGCGGCCATACGTCGGAGTGACCCAGCAAATCGAGCAAGGCGATGGTCCGGTCATAGAGTGGCGCATGTGCCTCACGTTCGGGCAGGACCAGCGCCAATAGACTGCAAACGGCGTTCAGCCCCGCCAAGGCGAGGCGATCGCCCATCGCCACCGCTGCACGGCTTCTTACCGGCTCAACAGTGAAGCTGCCCAAATGGCTCTCTAGGCGCGCTTTCCATGCGACAGATAGCTGCGCGCCCGGTTGCAGGATCGGCGCTACTTTGCGGCTGGTGCCGCCACGCACGACGCCCGCATGGCGGCCATGATCGGCACTAAACACCTCAATGATCACCGAAGTTTCACCAAAGGGGCGGGTCGCAAGCAAAGCCGCTTCCGAACGCCATTCAATCATCTTGGACACCCCCGTACATGGCTATCATAACAAACCGGATGCACCTTACTTGCAAGCCGTGGCCCTTGAATTGGCCGCCGTTGTCTCCGGCGGGAGTTTATTTGGCGAGATGATAAGGGTTTGTTTACCAGTTCTGTGCATGATCAGGTTACCGGCCCAGTCTGGAGAGGCAAAGCCGGTGCAAGGTGATGAGCAAACCTCATGACACAGGGCAAGGTGCTGCAAATCATCTTGCCCGATAAACTCCCGCCGGAGGCATAAAAGTTATTCCAGACCCGGTTCCCCCAACAGGTGTCGGCCCGCTTTGTCCTCGACCTCGATAACCCAGAGGTCAGGATCAAAGCTGCGCTGTTTTGCAATGGATGCATCAACCTCGGTCTCGTCACCCTCGACCAGAACCATCCATTTGCGCGCACCCGTCATCATATCAAAGCTGCGTTGATAACAACTGGCCTGCCCGTTCAGCGTGTTGAGTTTGACCAGCACGGCACCGGCGGTCGCATCGCCGCGTTGCACCACAAAGGCGGGTATTTCAAATTGCCGCAGTCGGGCCAGATAGGCCGACACCCAGATGTCCGCTGTCAGCCTCAAGCGTTGCCGTCTTTGAAATCCAGGCCCATTTCCGAGTAGCGCTCTGACTCTTCAAGCCAGTTTGGCCGGACTTTGACTTTGACAAACAGATGCACACGACGGCCCAGGAATTCTTCCAGCTCAAGCCTTGATGCCTGACTGATCGCCTTGACCGTTTCGCCACCTTTGCCCAGCACGATGCCCTTGTGACCATCGCGGGCGACGTAAATCAGTTGATCAATCCGGGCAGACCCATCTGGGCGCTCTTCCCAATTCTCGGTTTCGACGGTCAGTTCGTATGGCAGTTCCTGGTGCAAGCGGAGCGTCAGTTTTTCGCGCGTCATCTCGGCTGCGATCATGCGCATTGGCAGATCGGCAATCTGATCTTCGGGGTAAAGGTACGGGCCTTCGGGCACTTGCGTGATCAGCCAATCACGCAAAGCATCGCAACCGTGTCCCCGCTCGGCGGAAATCATGAAAGTTTCAGCAAAAGGATACGCGTCGTTCATGGCCTTGGTCAGGGCTAACAACACCTCTGACTTCACCTTGTCGATCTTGTTGATCGCCAAAGCCACCGGTGATTTGCCGGCCCGTTCCGACAGGGTTTCCAAAATCGTCTTGACGCCCTCTGTCATCCCGCGATGCGCTTCGATTAACAGCACCACGACGTCTGCATCAGCCGCCCCGCCCCATGCCGCCGCAACCATTGCGCGGTCAAGCCTGCGGCGGGGTTTGAAAAGCCCCGGTGTGTCCACAAAGATCAATTGCGCATTCTCTGCCATCGCAACGCCACGAATACGTGCGCGCGTCGTTTGCACCTTATGCGTGACGATTGACACTTTCGCACCGACCATCCGGTTCAAAAGCGTCGATTTCCCGGCGTTTGGTTCACCAATCAGGGCAACAAATCCGGCTTTGGTTGGGGCGTCAGTCATGTATCGACTTTCTTCAAGAGAGCACTTGCCGCGGCCTGTTCGGCTTGGCGTTTGGACCCGGCGGTCGCCTTTTGGCACGGACCGGAGGCCAGACGCACCTCAATGGTAAACTCTGGTTGGTGGTCCGGTCCAGTGCGGGCCACTTCGACGTATTCTGGTGGCACCTCGCCGCGGGCCTGCGCCCATTCCTGCAAGGCGGTTTTTGCGTCGCGGGCATCAGCCGCGACATTGTGGATACGGTCGCCCCACAGGCGCAAGATCGCAGCGCGTGCGGCATCGAAGCCCCCGTCCTGATAAATGGCCGCGATCACGGCCTCCATCGCATCGGCCAACAGGGCTTCTTTGCGCCGCCCACCTGACTTCATTTCGGAGCGTCCCAGTTTCAGAACCGCCCCAAGGTCAATCTGACGCGCCACGTCAGCGCAGGCTTCACGCCGCACCAGCGCGTTATAACGCGGTGCAAGCAAGCCCTCTGGTGCTGATGGATCAGCCTTGAGCAGGGCTTCGGCCATCACCAGACCCAACACCCGGTCGCCAAGAAACTCCAACCTTTGATTGTCGTCGCGATGGGGGCTGACGATCGAAGAATGCGTCACCGCGCGGATCAAGAGCTCGGGCTTGGCAAAACTATGCCCCAGCCTGTCGGAGAAGGCTTTGAGTTCGGCTGAAAGCTTCAATCGAGCGCCTTGAAGAATCGATCGGACCGCCACGTCCAGAAGGCCAGCATCGACCGGCCCGCCGACGAGAATATGACCCGGTCTGCGCGACCGACAATATCCTTGCGCTCTACGAACCCGACACCGCGCGCGGACTGGGCCACACGGCTATCGGTGGAGTTGTCGCGGTTATCACCCATGAAAAAGAATTGGCCTTCCGGCACGGTGAACACGCCCGTGTTGTCGGTGGGCCGCGGTGAAATATCGAGGATTGCGTGACTTACACCGTTTGGCAGCGTTTCAATATACCGCTTTTTTTCACAAACCGCGCCAAAACCGACTGCGCCATTGGCGCATTGCGGACGCAGGCCAAGGGGCCCCTGCGGTTCCATGATTTCGGTGAACGTCCCCGCCTCTTCCAGCTGAACCGGCTCATCGTTGATGTGCAACACTCCATCAATCATCTGGATACGGTCGCCGGGCAATCCGATCAGGCGCTTGATGAAATCGCGGCCCGTGACCGGATGGCGAAAGACGACAACGTCGCCCTGCTCCGGCTCTGACCCGAACAGCCGGTCTTCGCTGCCTTCGAAGACGCCGCAGAAATCCTCGGCCCC
>CBDTVH010000222.1:0-4683 GCA_965363665.1 uncultured Yoonia sp.
GAAAAGCTGTTCTCCAAAGCGATGATGGACAGCCACTTTGTCTCGCAAGACAAGTACGCCATGGACAGCAAGACAGCTGTCCCGTTGTGGACGTTTCTTGCAGACAAAAAACCCGGCCGCCTTGAAAAGCATCTTCAAGGCGGTGGTGACGTCTTGGTCGAGGAAGGCTTTGAAATTGTGCTTTTCCCGTGGGAAAAGGATGCGGACGTCCGTGCAGATTATCGTGGGTTTTTTGATCGGATTGACCTTCTGGACACCCTGCACGAACGATGCGCGCTGATTGACACCGTGATCGCATCCGCCGTCAAAGGCAGCGTCGCCTATCACTTACGGCGTGGTGATATTATCGAAACTGCCCCGTGGAAGCACACGATATGGCCATCCAAGATTGAACCGGACGAGTATTACGAAGTTCATCTGGAAAAGAACCCCGATGCGACAGCCATCATCTTTTCAGACAGCAGCACGGCCATTACGCGGCTGAAGGCGCAGTTTCCCAACCTGATGGCAATTGACGATATCGTCAGTCTGGACGGGCTTGATCCACTGCAACGCGATTTTCTTGAACTCTACGCCATGTCGCGTGTCGATCAAATCATCGCACCGACGCTCAGCGCCTTCAGCACGGCCGCCGCCCGTATATCCGGACGACAACGCCTGCGATTTCGTGACGTGCTGACCGACGCTGATTTTGACGTGGCGAACGCCCGTGCGGTGGATCGGCTTTTGCACCGCCCGGACAGCTATGTGAATACCAGCGATCTGGCCCATGCCTATTCGCGTTTTGCATTACATATGGCGCAGCCCGCACTTTTTGACAGCGCCTTGGCGACGCTAAGCAAGGCAAAGCAGTTGGGTGGCACGAACGCGTTTCTTGATATCTACCTCGCCGTGGGGTCCCTGCATGGGGGAAAATGGGGTGATGCGGCGGGATACGCACGCAATGCCGCAGCATCGCCCGATATCTGGCCCGAAGACTTTGCATCCGCAAAGGCGATCGAGGCTGTCTGCTATGCCGAGAATGGCCAGCGCCGGAAAGCGGGCGTGACCTTCCGCGAAGCATTTCTCTTCAAACCACTTCGCCAGGACAACGTGTTGGCTGGCACAAACCTGTTGCTGAAACAGACGCTGAACAGGCATAATTTCCTGCCGTTCGATCATCGGCTGATGCGGCACTTGCGCCTGAAAAAGACCGAGGACCGATCAAGTTCCTATTTGATCGGCAAGATCATCAATCGACGTCTGCGCCGGGATCTGCGGTTTATCGCACTTGATTGGCTTGATCTGATCCTGGATGGCAAGGCATCCCGGCTGAAAAATGACAAGGCAGAACTCAAACGCATGCTGGATCGGCTTGAGCGTCTGCCGCGTGATCTGATTGATGAAAACCTTGCGGCCTTTCAATCGACCAAGGGATTGATCCTGGCCTATCTTGACGATCCGCGTTCCGGCAGCTTGCTGGAAGCCGCCGCAAGTGCGCAACCGGATCGTCCACTATATCAGATGCGGCTTGCCAATAGTCTGATCAAGAACAACGATCTGAATGGCGCGATCCAGCTTTTGCGGGACGCCAGCAATCTGGTGCCTGAAAACCCGTTTTTCGCGCACAAACTTGGCCTCACATTCGCCGCCGCGAACAAAAAGGACCGTGCTGTCGAAATTCTGGCCGGTGCGGCATGGTCGCAAAACGCAACGGCAAAAATTCAGGCTGATTTCGCGCTGGCCGCACACCGCGCCGGTCAGAATGATCTGGCGGAAAAAGCGATGCGGCAGGCGATTGAAAAGATACCGGTGTTTGGCAAGTTTCAAAACCAACTGCGGCGCATTGCCAAAGCGGCCTAGACAGGGACGCGGGGCAGGGGGTGCGTTTAGGTAGGACACTCGCTGAATCAGGGGTTGTTTGTCCGACATAATGATAACATCTTCACGCGCGATACGCTGTGCAGTACGTCGACTCTCAGACCAAACCACTATTACAAGCTAGCCTGACCATCATGACCCTTTTCGACACGCTTGCGCTGCTCACTCCGTGGGATATCAACCTGCCCAAGCGCCGCGTCGGGCGGCGGGGCGATGGCGGATACATTGTAGCCGATAACCTGCGGGCTGAACAAAACATCTTGAGTTACGGGATCGGAAACGAGGTCAGCTTTGATCTGGAATTGGCACACGCCGGGTTTCGCGTCTGGCAGTTTGATCACACGATTGAAGCTGCGCCGGTGTCGCACCCCAATATCAACTTTGAACGGGAAGGCGTCGCAGGACACGATCAGGCCGACAAAAAACTCTATTCCATAGAAACCCATGCCGCACGGCTGGACATCAATCTGCAAAGCGCGATCCTGAAGATGGATGTCGAAGGGGCCGAATGGGATGTGCTGTCACAGATATCCGCAGAGACGCTAGGATGCTTTGATCAGATCCTGTTGGAACTGCACGGCCTGAGCCGGATCGTAAGGCCGAATTTCGCGCCGCGATTCAAGGCGGCGCTGGAAAAGCTGAATGCACAATTTACCCTCTTTCATGTGCATGCAAACAACGCCCGCCCTTTGGTGCCGATCGACGGATTTGTCACGCCGGGGCTGTTGGAGGTGTCGTTTATTCGCACGGAACTGATAGACCGCAGCCCGTCCCGAACATGGTACCCAACCGCACTGGACAGCCCCAATGTCGCCAACCGTCCGGATGTGCAATTGTGGCTTCATCCCTATGCCCCGGTTCACCCATGATGCGCCCGGTCAACGACAGGATAGCTGATGGCGCGTGACACCTACCTTGTCTATACGACAATGAAGAACGAAGGGCCGTATATGCTTGATTGGATAGCATATTACCGGTCCTTGGGGGTCGATCAGTTTTTGATCTACACCAATGATTGTGCCGACGGGACCGATGCCATCGCGCAACGATTATCTGAACTGGGCTTGGCGATCCATATCGACAACAAGGTCCGTCCCGGCGGAAGCCCGCAAAACCAAATGCTGCGGCGCGTCAGACACCATCCGGCCTTCAAAAAGGCGACATGGGCGCTCAGCATTGATGTGGACGAATACCTTAACATTCGTCTGGCTGATCCCACCTTGCCCGCCCTGATGTCCAAACTGGAAGAGGTTGCGGGCACCCCCATTGATGCCGCATCTTTCGCGTGGAAGCTTTTTGGCTGCGGCGGCATCGAGACCTTTCAAGATACGCCCGTCACCCGACAGTTCTTTCTGTGTGATGATGAAATCATCCCGCACTCCGGACTTGCCCAGGGCCTCAAGAGTATCACGCGCAACAACGGCAAATTCCTGCGTTTTGGGCCCCATCGCCCCAAGGGTGTCGCCAAAGAAGACGAAGACAAGATCGCATGGTCGGACGCATCAGGGCGCCTGATGCCCTATGCCACCGTATCCTGGCGCGCGGATGCGGATTTTGGGCATGATTTTGCACGGATGCATCACTATGCGGTGCGGTCCGTCGATGGGTTTCTGGTCAAGCGCGATCGCGGCAGGACCAACCATATTGATAGCGACCAGGCCGAAGCTTACTGGAACAACATGAACGCCAACGTGGCCGAAGACAGATCCATCCTGCCCGCAGTGGCGCGGGCTGAACCACTGCGACAACAGATGGCATCAGACCCGGTTCTGGCAGAATTGCATGATACCGCCGTCGCCTGGCACAAAGCCAAGATCGCATCCTTGCGCGCCCGCGAAGAGTGGGCCGGGTTTCGCCAGTTTCTGACCTCAAATTTGCTGTCAGCCAATTCACGCGCTGGAAGGTAAGGCTGCAATGCTTCTTTATTGCGGCGACTCTCATACGCGTCCGTTCGAATTCAATATTTTCGAACATAAGGAAGACGACCCTCGCCTGCTTGGCGCGAAAATGGTCTGGCGGCCCGGGGCAACGGCAGGCGGCTTTCCGCGCCAAAATGCGCGGCGGGGTTTGAGAGAAGCATTTGTCGCCGCACAAGCCGCAGAGCCCCCAAAGCTTTTGTGCTTCAATCTGGGGCAGGTGGACGTCGACGTGGGCTATTATTACGCGTCCATGACAGCCAATCTACCCGCATTCGAAGACTGGATCACGCAGCGATACGAAGACTACATTCATTTCTGCAAGACCTTCGACGCGGCGGTTGTGATCAAAGGGCTGAACCCGACCTGCCTGATATCGAACACGCGTATACGCGCCTATGTGCGTCGGAACACCAAAGGTTCCTTCGACAGCGGCCCTGCCTACAGAGAAGCATTCGAAAGCATAAAGCATCTGATGCACGCAGAACATCACGCGGATCGCAATGCCTTGGCCAACCTGATCTTGAAAGATCTGTGCGACCAGCACGATTTGCCGTTCTTCGATATCAGGCAGTTTGCAGGTTCCGCTTCCCATTCCGGCGTCGCCAGGGACGATCTTGTCATGCCGCGATTGGACGTCCATCTAAGCGACTCTTTGGGCTTGCGCAGTGCCTACCGAAACGGGCTCAAAAAGGCCCTGCGCACGATAGCGTTTTAACAAGACGCAAACAGGGTAAAACGCCATCTTTCAACACAGCACCGTTTTCACGATCAAAGCCCTGTCGCTTTCGACCGAAAGTTGGCTTAAACGGGCATTTGGGGCGACACAAAAGCGGGACAGGTCCAGCACAATGGCAAACACACGCAAGATCGTTTTCGCCTATCGCCGTGGACAGGCGAAAATGGG
>CBDTVH010000223.1:0-4673 GCA_965363665.1 uncultured Yoonia sp.
GATCATCAGACGCGTCATAAGGCCGGAGTGAAAGCTCCGGCCTTTACGTCTTTGCGGTCAGTAAGAAGCGCCGACCCCTGTATTGATAGCCTCGACAAGCGACGCTTCAGCCCAAGTATCCCGACCACCGCGCATCCGAATCTCGGTTAACTGCATCTGCGCCAAAACCATGTCACCTGACGCCACATGCCCCTGCCCCATATAGGATCGCGCCAACAGGTTGTCGGGGTCAGCCGTAAGGGCCGCATTGTAATAGGACATGCCCAAATCTACCCGGCCTGCCTTGCGATGCACAAACCCGTAATACGTCAGCGCCAACGGTGCTTGCGGGTTGTCCAGCGTATCAAGCACATCAAGCGCCGCCGCATAGGCACCAGCGTAGGCCAACTCACGTACATCGTTCAGCCGTGCGGTGTCATCATTGGTGCTTTCAGCGGGGTCCATGCAGCTTTCAGTCGCAAGGTCCCAGACAAGCCCATCAGCGCAGGTCGTTGTCGTTTCAGACGGTTTGGGTGCGGCGTCCGAGCCGCCGCCAGCAGCAATAGCGGCCATCGGAAACAAGGCCAGTGTCAGGGTCGTCAAGCGCATGTGTCTCTCCATCTTGGTTGACGCTGAGGTAGCTTATCTTCTTAAGGTGACAAGAGTTTGCGACAAACACGTGAAGGGATCACGCCCATGTCAGACAGTCTTGCCCTTCTCGGCGTCAAGGGCGGCCCCGCCATCAGGCCCGGCTCCAACATGCCGACGGCAATGCTGCTGAGGCTGGCAGGCAAGACCATCCTTGTGGATGCCGGGCTGGGGGTGACGCGCGGGATTTGTGATCAGGGCGTCGCTTTGACCCAGATCGACCTGATCGTGATCACGCATCTGCATTCGGATCATTACCTGGAATTGGGCCCGCTCTTCCACACAGCGTGGACCGCCGGTTTGAACCGTACGATCCCGGTGATCGGACCAAAAGGTCTTGATAAATATTGGGCCGCTTTCTGCGCCAGCATGGCGTTCGATATCGACCTGCGCATCCGCGATGAGGGGCGCTGCGCGTTCGACAGTCTTGCAGACATTCAGATCATCCAGGACACCACGACTTTCGGGCCGATTACGCTGCATGCCATGCGCAACGTGCATCCACCCATCACCGACAGTTTCGCGCTTCGCTTTGACGCGCAGGACAAGTCCGTGGTCCTGTCAGGCGACACGGCCTATATGCCCGAAATGGCCGACTTTGCGAAAGGCGCAGATCTTTTGGTGCATGAAGCCATGCTGCGCGATGGCGTCGAGGCACTTTGCGCACGCATGACCAATGGCGACGACCGCCTGCGCACCCATATCCTGCGCAGCCATACAGCTGCTTCGGACGTCGGGCTGATCGCGCGGGACGCGGGCGTCGGGAAACTGGCGTTGAACCACTTTGTCCCTGACGGCGACCCCGACTTCACTGATAGCCATTGGGAAACCGAGGTGCGCAAACACTGGGACGGTCCATTGTTTCTTGGCAAGGACGGTATGAAAATCATGCTCTGACCCGCAACGCATTGCCCCTGCCCCGCACCATCGCTATCTAGGGCAAAACCCTGATCTTAGCGGAGCGTCCCCCAATGGCTGCCAATCAATTCGTCTACTTCATGGACGGCGTGTCCAAAACCTATCCCGGTGGGAAAAAGGTGTTTGAAAACATCCGCCTGAACTTTCTGCCCGGTGTGAAAATCGGCGTCGTCGGCGTGAACGGCACCGGCAAATCGACACTCATGCGGATCATGGCCGGACAAGACAAGGACTTTGCAGGCGAAGCATGGGCGGCCGAAGGCGCGCGCGTGGGCTATCTGCCGCAGGAACCTGAACTGGACCCCAACCTGACGGTGCGCGAGAACGTGATGCTGGGCGTAGCGGACAAAAAGGCGATCCTCGATCGCTATAACGAAGTTGCCATGAACTATTCTGAAGAAACCGCCGATGAGATGGCGCAGCTGCAAGACGAAATCGACAGCCAGAACCTGTGGGACCTCGACGCGCAGATCGACATCTCAATGGAAGCCCTGCGCTGCCCGCCGGACGATGCTGACGTGACCACGCTGTCGGGCGGTGAAAAGCGCCGGGTTGCCCTGTGTCAGTTGCTGCTGGATGCGCCCGACATGCTGCTGCTCGACGAACCGACCAACCACCTTGACGCCGAAACAATCGCATGGCTGCAACAGCACCTGATTGATTACAAAGGCACGATCCTGATCGTCACCCACGACCGGTATTTTCTCGATGCGATCACGGGCTGGATCCTGGAGCTCGACCGTGGATCGGGCATCCCGCACGAAGGCAACTACTCAAGCTGGCTGGAGGCCAAGGCCAAGCGGCTTGAACGCGAAGCGAAAGACGACAAATCCAAGCAACGCACGCTGCAACGCGAATTGGAATGGATGCGGCAAGGCGCCAAGGCGCGGCAGGCCAAATCCAAGGCCAGGATCAGCGCCTACAACGATCTGGCCAACCAGTCCGAAAAAGAGAAAATGGGCCGCGCCCAGATCATCATCCCCAACGGCCCGCGACTTGGCTCCAAGGTCATTGAGGTCGATGGGCTGAAGAAACACATGGGCGACAAGCTCCTGATCGAAAATCTGTCTTTCGACCTGCCACCCGGCGGCATCGTCGGCGTGATCGGACCAAACGGCGCGGGTAAATCCACGCTGTTTTCCATGCTGACCGGTCAGGCCGAACCTGACGAAGGCACGGTGGAATATGGCGAGACCGTCAAACTGTCTTACGTGGACCAATCGCGTGATGCGCTCAGCCCGGACGCGACGGTTTGGGAAGAAATCACAGGGGGTGCCGAAATCATCGAACTGGGCGATGCGTCCATGAACAGCCGCGCCTACTGCTCGGCCTTCAATTTCAAGGGCGGCGACCAGCAAAAGAAGGTGGGCCTGCTGTCAGGCGGTGAACGCAACCGCGTGCATATGGCCAAACTGCTGAAATCGGGTGGCAACGTGCTGCTGCTCGACGAACCGACAAACGACCTTGACGTGGAAACACTGCGCGCCTTGGAAGACGCGCTGGTCAGCTTTGCCGGCTGCGCCGTGGTCATCAGCCACGACCGCTTCTTCCTCGACCGGATCTGCACACACATCCTTGCCTTCGAAGGGGACGCGCATGTGGAGTGGTTCCAAGGGGCGTTCACGGACTACGAAGAGGACAAGAAGGCACGATTGGGCGCCGACGCGCTGGAGCCGAAGCGGATGAAGCATAAGAAGTTCGTGCGGTAGGCCCCCACACTCGGGCGTGCCCAACATGAAGCAAAAGTTGGGTCATTGTCCAATCCCCATTCTTCCGTGGTGTAACGAGTGTCAGCTTTTTGGAAACAGAGATGCGACAGTTAGGTCAGCTATGGGTTGGTTTTTTTTCGCCAAATCGCAGCTATTGCAATCAACCTGCGGTCGCAAAGCCTAGCGTCGCTGGCTCCGGCCTTGTAATTTACCTTGTCTGTTTTGCAATTTGGTCCATACTTGCGAGATTACCCACAATTGCGTTTTTCCCAGTACGGAGTCGTTCATGCCTCAGATTTTACAGATTGCAGCGATCGCCGTTGCAACCTTTGGCACGGGCGCTGCGACCCTTTCGGTGCTGAACGAAGATATCCCCGATCTTGCCATCCCTGAAGGTGATTGGGCAGCGACCAACGCGTTGGATGGGATGACTTTTCGCATATATGGCGAGGATCAGACCAGTGGCGCGGTGCTGGAAGATGACATTGTTTTTCGGGATGGCACGTTCCAATCGGTCGACTGCGAAAACTACTGCAACTTCGGCTGGTCCGACTATCAGACCAAGGAAATCGACGGAGTAACCTACTTTACCACCACGGCGATCTGCCCTGATGCGCCACACACCGTGGTCTGGTATGGCACGATTACAGGTGATGATGTGTCAATCGAAGGAACCTGGACGACACGCCGCTGGTACTGGACCAATCAAATTGCGATACATGCTGAGGGTGCGGCACTCCCATCAGAGGCGGTATCGGGCTGAGTCACGCGTATGACGTCTAAGGGGCTGACGGTTCCTGGCCTGATCGTCAGGGTTGCCATCCTGATCGGGTTCATCGTGCTGGCCACGTGGGGCGTTCATATCATCCGCGACGCGCTGGACCTTCAGATCCGTCCCGACAATGAGCAGCAGGTTCACAAAGCCATCATGATCGGTGCGGTGGCCTATGTGGCGCTTCTCGCGATGCCGTTCGTGCCCGGGGCCGAGATCGGAATCGCACTGCTTGCGGGTTTCGGCGCGGCGATTGCACCGCTCATCTATGTCTGCACTGTCGCGGCGATGATGCTTGCGTTCACGATCGGACGGTTCCTGCCCATCACTGCGCTGGAGCGGGTGTTGCAAGTCTTGAGGATGCGGCGGGCGGCACAGCTTGTGGCGCGCGCCGCGCCGTTGTCGAAGGACGAGCGCGTTGCGATGCTTCTCGAAGGGCAGTCAAAACGCGTTCTGGGGCTTGCAGTACGCTATCGTTACATCGCGGTAGCGGTCGCTGTGAATACGCCGGGAAACTCAATCATCGGCGGCGGTGGCGGCATCATGATCATTGCAGGTCTGAGCGGAATATTCACGCCGCTTTCCACGTTTGTGACTGTCATCCTTGCGGTGTCGCCCGTGCCATTGGCTGTGATTTTCCTGGGCCT
>CBDTVH010000224.1:0-4660 GCA_965363665.1 uncultured Yoonia sp.
CGGGCTTTTTGAGGCTATGGCGGCCTTTCTGCAAAAGCCTGTGCTGCAAGATCCGCTCCCGGGCAGGGACACCGCTGACTGGCCAGACGATGGCCCGGGCGATCTGCGCGTCAGCTATGTCCTGCCGTCAACCGACTGGACCGTTATCGACGCTGGCGTCTTCTGGCCTGCGCCGGATGATCCTGATCGCGGGTTAATTGGTGAGGATGGATTGGCCGCTGGACCGCACCATCTGGTCTGGGTCGATATCGCCCGGTAAACCCGCCAACATCACGTCCTGCAAGTCAGTCGGCTGAAAGCCGGGCAAAAGCCGATAGAATTTGGCCGCGCCAATCTGATGGGGCATCGCATAAAGATACCGCATTTCGCGCATCTCTCGTGCCAGCTCCCAGAACGGGCCAAGGAGTGTCATGGCCCACCACGGAAAGCGGCTGATCTTGATGGGGCGTCTGGTGTGGTTTTCGACACAGCGGTGCAGGTCGGCTGTGGTAAAGGCGTGACCCGGAAATGGAATGTCTTCAAACACGGCCAGTTCCGCGCGCTTTTCGGCCAAGGCCACTGCCGCGCGTGCCCAATCGGGCACATAGGCATAGGCCTGAAGCGTCTGGGGGTCGGCCGCAGCGGTGATCCGGCCTTTCGTGATATCGCGCATGATCAGCATACTCATGACGTCACCATTGCCTGCCGGATCAATAAAGTTGCCCGCCCGCAGAACAATGGTCTGTACACCCGCCGCGCGATAGCTTTCCTCCATCGCGATGCGCACGCGTCCTTTCCTCGTGGTTGCGATCTGCGGAGTTGTTTCGTCCAGCACGCCTGGCTGATTGCCGTAGTTGTAGATATTGCCGGGCAGAATCACGGTCGCGCCGTTGGCTTTTGCCGCCGCGATCACCTGGGCGGTAATTTCAGGAATCGTTTGCTCCCAATCATGATAGGCGGGCGGGTTCAGGCCGTTGATGATGACATCGGCCCCTTTTGCTGCCGTGACCATATCGCCGGTCTTGCGGTCATAATGGCGAACTTCCCACCCGGCATCCCAAAAGGCGTCTGCTGCGCGGCTACCGATCTTGCCGGACCCACCAAGGATAAGAACTGTCTGTTTCATTTCGCATCTCCAACTGCGTTGCCAGAACAAATTGCGCCATTCATATGAAAATGGGAATTGCCAGAAACTGTCGATAATGTATTCAATAATGAATGGATAAAGGTATCGGATCTCTTGACTGGGCGCTTGTCCAAGCGTTTCTCGCGGTGGCTGAAACAGGCAGCCTTTCGGCAGGCGCGCGGCAACTTGGTACAAGTCAGCCCACATTGGGCCGTCAAATCAAGGCCATTGAAACCCAACTGGGCGCCGAACTGTTCCATCGCCAACCGCGTGGTTTCGCACTGACCCCAACCGGTGCCGATCTGGTCGAACCCGCCAATGCAATGCGCGATGCGGTGCGGCAGATCACCCTGACGGCAGCAGGCCAGCAGGCGCGGCTGGAAGGCACAGTGCGGATCACCGCAAGTGTCGCGACCTCGGCCATGCATCTGCCCCCGATCATCGCAAGAATTCGCAAGTTGGAACCGCAAATCGCGATTGAACTGGTCCCCAGCGACGACACCAGAAATCTGCTTTATCGCGAGGCTGACATTGCTGTGCGGATGTATCGGCCTACACAGTTGGACCTTGTGACACAGCACATCGGCGACATTTCTTTGGGGGTTTTTGCCGCCAAGTCATACCTTGCAGAGCGCGGAACACCCCGGTCGCTTGCCAATATCAGCAACCATGACTTTGTCGGCTACGACACCCACCTGCATATCATAGAAGGTATGGCGCGCGCGGGTCTTGAGGTGGACCGTGATCTGTTCAAGGTGCGTTGTGACGACCATATCGCCTATTGGGAGCTGGTGCGGGCGGGTTGTGGCATAGGTTTTGCGCAAAAGAATATCGGGCTGGCCGATCCGTTGGTGACCGAACTGATGCAAGACATACAAATCCCGCCCTTGCCCGTGTGGCTGACAGCCCACGAAGCCATGCGCCAGACCCCGCGTATCCGCCGCGTGTGGGAGCTTTTGGCCGAAGGACTGAGACCCTTGGTATCTTGAACCTGAACGCCCATCGCGTTAGGGGCTTTGCAACCAACTCAAGCAAGGACCTGACACATGGCAAACCCTTCCCTTTTGATCCTCGCCGGTGACGGCATCGGCCCTGAAGTCATGGACGAAGTGAAGCGGATCATCACATGGTTCGGCGACAAGCGAGACTTGAACTTTGACGTGTCAGAAGATCTTGTCGGTGGTGCTGCCTATGATGCGCATGGCGTGCCGTTGCATGATGACACCATGGCGAAAGCGCAAGAGGTGGACGCCGTTCTGCTGGGCGCTGTTGGCGGCCCGAAATACGACAACCTTGATTTCAGCGTCAAACCAGAGCGCGGCCTGCTGCGCCTGCGCAAGGAAATGGACCTTTTCGCCAATCTGCGCCCGGCGCAGTGTTTCGATGCCCTTGCCGATTTTTCTTCGCTGAAAAAAGAATTGATCGCTGGCCTCGACATCATGATCGTGCGCGAACTGACCTCTGGCGTCTATTTTGGCGAACCAAGGGGCATCCATATCGAAGACAACATGCGCGTCGGCATCAACACCCAGCGCTACACCGAGGCCGAGATCGAACGCGCCGCCCGCGCCGCCTTTGATCTGGCGATGAAGCGGGGCAAGAAAGTCTGCTCGATGGAGAAGGCCAATGTGATGGAAAGCGGCATCCTGTGGCGCGATGTCGTCACCGAGGTCCACGCCGACTATCCAGAAGTCGCGCTGAGCCACATGTACGCCGATAACGGCGCGATGCAGCTGGTGCGCGCACCCAAGCAGTTTGACGTGATCCTGACCGATAACCTTTTTGGCGATATCCTGTCGGATTGCGCTGCCATGCTGACCGGTAGCCTCGGTATGTTGCCATCTGCCTCGCTGGGCCTGCCAATGGCAAATGGACGGCCCAAGGCGATGTATGAACCGGTGCACGGTTCGGCCCCTGATATCACTGGCCAAGGCAAGGCCAACCCCATCGCCTGCATCCTCAGCTTTGCGATGGCGCTGCGCTATTCCTTCAATGAAGGCGCAGAGGCCGACCGGTTGGAAGCCGCGATTGAAAAAGTGCTGGCCGATGGCGCCCGCACAGCGGATCTGATGGGCCCTGAGGGTGGCACACCGCTCGGCACGACCGAAATGGGTGATGTTATCCTCGCAGCCCTCGACGCGAGCGTCTGATGTCGCCGAATGCCAAAGGTGCGCTGCTGGCTTTGCTGGCCTTTGGCGTTTTCTCGACTCATGATGTCGTGGTGAAGGTACTGGGTGGTATCTATTCGCCATTCCAGATCGTGTTCTTCAGCGTCTTGCTCAGCTTTCCATTGGCCATGGTCATGCTAATGCGCGATGCGACGCCGGGCACTTTGGTTCCTGTGCATCCCTGGTGGCTGGCGTTGCGCACCATCGCTGCTGTGGTGACCGGTGTGTCAGCCTTCTATGCCTTTTCGGTCCTGCCACTGGCCCAGACCTATGCGATCCTGTTTGCCTCTCCCTTGCTGATTACGATCCTGGCAATCCCGGTCTTGGGCGAAAAGGTGCGCTTGCGGCGCTGGATGGCCGTATTGGTGGGCCTTGGTGGTGTTCTGGTCGTGCTGCGACCCGGTGAAACCGATCTGACACTCGGGCATCTGGCGGCTCTTGCTGCCGCAATCGGCGGGTCCTTGGCATCCATCGTGGTGCGCAAGATCGGGTCTGAGGAACGGCCAGTCGTTATGCTGCTTTATCCGATGATGGTGAATTTCATCGTCATGGCCTGCGCGCTGCCGTTTGTTTATGAACCCATGCCGATCGAACATCTGGGCCTTCTGGGGATTATCGCTGCTTTCGCATGGGTTGCCAGCCGCCTTGTGATCGCCGCTTATCAATCAGGTGAGGCCGCGATTATCGCGCCGATGCAATACAGCCAGATCATCTGGGCAAGCATCTTTGGCTACCTGTTTTTCAATGAAACGATTGATCGGGCCACCGCAATCGGCGCCGGGATCATCATTGCTAGTGGTATGTATATCGTGCTGCGTGAAAGCCGCAGTGGCACTTCCGAGAATACGCCGGTTCTACGCACGCGGTCGCGTTCGGAAACCGGGACAATCCCACGGGTATCCTTGTTCATGCGCGCGGCGGGCAAAACGCCGCCGCGGGCAGACGATACCTAGGCGCCGCTGGCCTCTGGTGGGGCGAAGCTACGCGCGTTCGCCCGCGCCCAGCGTTCACGGTAGATCGGATTATCGTCCCCGTCATCCAGCAAGAACCCCTCGCGCAAGTAGGTATAGACATCCGCAGCCTCGGTCATCTGCCCGTCGCCTTTGCGGGTCATGAAGTGATAAGGCAGGAACCCGCAAGGATCGTCCAGACCCGCAGCACCGGCCATTTCACCCAAAGCCCGAAGTGTATTGTTATGAAAGCGTGCGACACGCTGGCTTTTGTCGCTGACGTTCAGTGCCGCCTGGCGCAGCGGGTCTTGGGTGGTCACGCCGACCGGACAGTGGTTCGTATGGCAGGCCTGCGCCTGAATACAGCCGATCGCAAACATATAACCACGTGCAGAGTTGCACCAATCCGCACCGATCGACAATGCACGCGCGATGTC
>CBDTVH010000225.1:0-4641 GCA_965363665.1 uncultured Yoonia sp.
CCGCCATCTGTCCGGCAAAGTCTTTCACATCACCCGTGGTGACGTCGTCGATATGTGCAATCGTTTCGTCGATAGTGGGGATGCGCCCCCAGATCGACAAAAGCCGTGCCAGACGCTCGGCCCGGTTCGAGGGGCTTTCGAGGCCCATCAAGAGCCCTGCTTTCATTTGGGACCGCGCGCGCGCCACCTCTGCGGCACTCATGTCGTCGGCGGCGCGCTTCATCTCATCAATTGTGATGTTGGCAAGTTCGCCGATTTGCTCGGCACTTGTGCCTGCATAAATCGTGGTCAGGCCGGTGTCTTCATAGGCACCCGCTTGCGCAAAAATGGTATAGCACAGCCCACGGTTTTCGCGGACCTCCTGAAACAGACGCGAGGACATACCGCCGCCCATGGCGTTGGCGTAAATCTGCGCGGTGTAAATGGCGGGGTCCAGATAGGTCGGCCCTTCCAACGCCAGTGCGAAATGGACTTGCTCCAGCGCCTTGTTTTCACGCCGCTCACCGCCGCCGAAAGCTGCCGGTTGCATCAGTTCGGGGGCACGCGGGACCGCTGACAGATGGCCGAACAGCGCCTCAGCCTGTGCAATGATCGTGTCGTGGTCGATGGCACCAGCCGCAGACAGGATCATCTGGTTGGGCCCGTAGTGTTCGCCCACGAACCCCTGCAAGTCGTCGCGATTAAAGCTGCTGACACGTTCGGATGCGCCCAGGATCGTGCGGCCAAGCGCCTGATCGGGATAGGCCACCTCTTGCAGCCAATCAAAGATGATATCGTCAGGTGTATCAAGCGCTTGCCCGATTTCCTGCAGGATGACGCCGCGCTCAACTTCGATCTCGGAAGGGTCAAAGACAGGGTTGAGCAAGATGTCAGAGATCACGTCCAGACCGAGCGCCACGTCATCTTCGAGCACTCGCGCATAATAGGCGGTCATTTCGCGGCTGGTGTAGGCGTTGATATAGCCGCCCACATCTTCAATGCTTTCGGCGATCTGTAGCGCGCTGCGCGTCTTGGTGCCCTTGAACGCCATGTGCTCCAGAAAGTGTGCAATTCCGTTCTGCTCGACCCGCTCGTGGCGTCCGCCTGCCTGGACCCAAATGCCAATCGAGGCCGATTTCAGCCCCGGCATATCTTCGGTGACGATGCGGAAGCCGTTGGACAGCGTGTGCAGTTGGATGGTCAATTCTGAATCCGTTCCTTGATGACCGCTTGAATCGCGGACAAATCGTTTTTGACGCGGGTCATGCGCTCTGGTCGGTCATACAGGTCCGCCATGCGCGGGGGAAGGGGCGCGGCGACACCTGAAGCGGCTTTCACGGCGTCGGGGAATTTTGCGGGGTGCGCAGTGGCGAGGGTGACCATCGGTATCGTGCCGAGATACGCTTCGGCCACGTGGACGCCGACAGCCGTATGCGGGCAAAGCAGTTCGCCGTGGCGCAGGTTGTAAGTCTTGATGGCTGCCTGCGTTTCTTCTTCGGACGCGCGGCCTGATTTGAAGGTGTCTCTCAGCATCTGGTACGCGCCTTGGCTGATCTGGAAACCACCTTGCCCAAGGTCTTCCATTTGCCCTGCCACTGCCGCGCCGTCGCGTCCGTAGGCATCAAAAAGCGCGCGCTCGAAATTCGAGCTGACCTGGATATCCATTGAGGGGCTGATGGTCGGTTCGACGCCTTCTTTTGTGTAGGCGCCTGTTTCCAGCGTGCGGTGCAGGATATCGTTGCGGTTCGTTGCGACGACGAGGTCGGCGATGGGCAGCCCCATTTGCTTGGCGATGTAGCCTGCGAAGATATCGCCGAAGTTGCCTGTCGGGACCGTAAAGCTGACCTCGCGGTGCGGTGCGCCCAGCGACACGGCGGCAGTGAAGTAGTAGACGACCTGCGCCAGCACCCGGCCCCAGTTGATCGAGTTCACTCCAGCCAGTTTCACCTCTTCGCGGAAGGCGAAATCGTTGAACATGTCCTTTACGGCGGCTTGGCAATCGTCGAAGTCGCCATCGACGGCCAGCGCGTGGACATTGCTTTCCGTGGGTGTGGTCATCTGGCGGCGCTGAACCTCGGACACGCGGCCATGGGGATACATGATGAAGACGTCAACGGCCTTCAGCCCGCGGAACGCCTCGATCGCGGCAGAGCCTGTATCGCCGGAGGTCGCGCCCACGATGGTGACCCGATCGCCCGAGCGTGTGAGGGCGGCCTGAAACATCTGGCCGATCAGTTGCATGGCAAAGTCTTTGAACGCCAATGTGGGACCGTGGAACAGCTCCAGCAGGTAGTGGTTACTGTCCAGTTGCACCAAGGGCGCGCGGGCGGCGTGGCCGAAACTGGCGTAGGCCTGTTTGATCAGGCCCCGGAATTCAGCGTCGGTGAAGGTGTCGCCGATAAAGGGGCGCATCACATCGAAGGCCACCTCTTCATAGGTCTTGCCCGCCATGGCCGCGATCTGTGCATGGGACAGCGTTGGCACCTCTTCGGGCACATAAAGGCCGCCGTCGCGGGCGAGCCCGGTCAGCATCGCTTCTTCAAAACTGAGGCGCGGCGCTGTGCCACGAGTCGAGATATAGCGCATCAGTCTGGGGCGTCCTTTTGGCGTATGGTGCGAAGTATCAGGTACAGGCTCATAATCGCCCATACGAAGGCCAGCAAGAACCATGTGACCGCATATTCGAAATGGTCGTTCTTTATTGTTGCGGTGTTGACCGGAAGGGGCGTCAGCCGTGGGTCCGCCGGATCGGTGCGGGTTGCGACGACCATGAATGGCAGGGTGTCCAGTGCCTCGGCCATCGTTGCGATGTCACGGGCAAACCAGATGTTGGCATCCCGATCAGGGGCGGGCGTGCTGCTGTTCAGGTCATCGGGCCAGAGCAGCGTGCCGATGACCTCCATCGGGGCGGTCAGGGCGCCTGCGCCCTTATTGTCGAGCGCAAGCAGACCCTGATCAAGCAGGATTGCGCCTGCGTCTGTCTCGAACCGTGAGATGACGCGGTAGCCGGTGCCGGCCTCGGTGCCAGAGACAAGCACGTGCAGTTCTTCACCGGTCGGGGTGCCGGAAAGTGCAACGCGGGTATACTCATTTGTTTCTTCGGTTGCGGTGGTCGAAAACGGCGCAGGCGGCGCGGCCAGACGCGCGTTGATCCCAGCGAGGATGTCTTCTTTCCATGCCAGACGTTCGACCTGCCAAAGGCCAAGGCTGATCAGCACGCCGCAGCCAGCGATACCAAGGATCAATGGGAACAGAATTTTCCGCAGCATCTTGCGCCTTTAATGGTGAAAACGCGCGAGATTGCCCTCGCGCGTTTGGTAATCGGACGGGTGGATCGGGATCCACCCTACATTATCGGCGCTTAGATGCCCCAGATATAGACGGCGAAGAACAGGAACAGCCAGACCACGTCAACGAAGTGCCAGTACCAGGCCGCAGCCTCAAAGCCGACGTGCTTTTCGGGGGTAAAGTGCCCTGCCCGCGCCCGCAGATAACAGATGAACAGAAAGATCGTCCCGATGATCACGTGGAAGCCGTGGAAACCCGTGGCCATAAAGAAGTTCGAGAAAAACTTGTCGCCGCCGAAGGTCCAGTCCTGCTGGACCAGCAGATACCAGTATTCATAGGCCTGAAGACCGGTGAAGAGAATACCCAGAACAACAGCCAGAAGCAGGCCGTGCTCAAGGTCTTTGCGATTGTTTTCATGCACCAGCGCGTGGTGTGCCCAAGTGACCGCCATGCCGGAGCAGAGCAGCACAAGCGTGTTGATCAGCGGCAGGTGGAAGGCATCAACCTGATAGAATGTGGGTTCGACATAGGTTGTTCCCGCATATTCGCTCATCGGATATATCGTGTGCTTGAAGAACGACCAGAACCAGGCGGCAAAGAACATGACCTCGGACATGATGAACATGATGAAGCCATAGCGCAGACCGATCCGGACCACTGGTGTGTGATCGCCGACGTTGCTTTCGGCAACAACCTCTGACCACCATGCAAACATGACATAAAGCACCGCTGCCAGACCCATCAGGAAGATGTACGGCCCGGATCCGTGCATCCAGAGCGTTGCTCCGAAAAGCATGGTAAACGCCCCTGCGCCGCCAAGGAATGGCCAGATCGACGGTGGCAGAATATGATAATCGTGGTTCTTTGCGTGCGCCATGTGGTGCGTTCCCTATCGGCTAGTCGTCTTAATTTTGTATGGCGTCTTGCGTCGCCGGTGTCAAAGCCTGCGGTGCGTAAGAGGCTTGGATTTCCTCTTCGGGCAGGTCAATTTCGTAGAAGGTGTAGCTGAGCGTGATCGTGTGCACATACTGCCCTTCGCGGTCGTCCACGATGGCCGGGTCCACAAAGAAGCTGACTGGCATCATCACCGTCTCACCGGGCATCAGCACCTGTTCGACAAAGCAAAAACACTCGATCTTGTCAAAGAACGCGCCCGCCTCGTAAGGTGTGACATTGTAGGCGGCTTGTCCGGCAATCGGCACGTCCAGCGGGTTGTGCGCCTCATAAAACGCCAGACCGGTTTCGCCGATCCGGATCTCCATTTCACGCACTTCGGGTTTAAACGTCCAGGGCATGTCCCGCTCAAGCGATGCATCAAAGCGCACCTTGATCGTTTCATCCAAGATCACATCGCTGCCGGTTTCGGCCACGTTC
>CBDTVH010000226.1:0-4628 GCA_965363665.1 uncultured Yoonia sp.
CCGCCGCTTCACCCCCCTTGATCGCGGTGGTCGTCGTCATGATATCGGCGGTCGGTCTGTTTCAGGTCACACCAGAGCGCGACAGAACCTTGCCCGCGCGAACGCCGTTTGCCGCGATGGCGCAAGAAATCGGTGACTGGCAGCGCAGCGTTCACCTGCCGTTCGACCGCGCGACCGAGATCACATTGGCCGCGGATGACTATTACAACGTCAACCTGACCAATGGCAGCGATCAACCACCGGTCGGGCTTTTCATGGCGTGGTATGCGGATCAAAGCGCTGACGGTGTGCATAGCCCCGAAATTTGCCTACCCGGTGCCGGCTGGGAAATTGCCTGGCTGGAGCGTACGGACATCGGGGCGCAGATTGACGTGGGCCGTGATTTCAACATCAACCGCGCGATCATCCAGAAGGGCGAAACCCGGATGCTGGTCTATTACTGGTTCGAACAAAAAGGCCGCAAGGTCGCGTGGGATTTTGCAGCCAAGATGTGGTTGATCGTCGATGGCGTGCAGACCGGTCGGACGGATGGCGGCATCGTCCGGTTGACCACCTTGATCGCGCGGGAGGAAACCGATGCACAGGCAGAAAGCCGGCTAATGGATGTACTGGTGGCCTTGCAGGACGATGTGCCCCGCTTCATCCCTTGATCGCCCTTCCGCGCCAGAATGATGTGGTACGGGACTGCCATAGTTTACTTTCCGTCATTGAATATTTCGGGCAAACTGAACTGAACCTCGGCCAGCGTAGCGAAGGACGTTCATGGTAGTCGGAAATACGGTTCTCTTCACATGGCCTCTGGTCATGCTGATCTTGTTTGCCAAGCTTGATCGACCCAAAGCGATAACCGCGTCCCTGCTGTTCGGATATCTCTTTTTGCCTGAGACGCTGTATTTTGACTTACCGCTGCTGCCGACGTTGAACAAGCATACGATCCCGGCGATTGCGGCGCTGATATTTGTTTTGCTGACCGCAAAGAGGTACGATGGCAAAGCGCTGTCGGGCTGGGTGCCCAAAGCGTTCTTGCCCCGCCTTTTGATCGCGATCCTGCTGGGCAGTGCTTTCCTGACAGTCATGACAAATCCAGACCCCCTGGTTTTCGGGCCGGTCTTTTTGCAGGCGCTGCGCCCCTATGATGCGTTTTCGGTTACCCTCAGCCTGCTGGTCTCCCTCATCCCGTTCCTGCTGGCACGAAAATATCTGGCTTATCCAGAGCAGCAAAGGATGTTGATGCTGTTCTTCATGATCGCCGGGTTTGCCTACTCATTCCTGGCCCTTTTCGAGGTGCGCATGTCACCGCAGCTCAACAATATGATCTTCGGCTTTTTCCCGCATAGCTTTGACCAGCATATCCGGGAAGGCGGGTTCAGGCCGCTTGTTTTCTTGCAACATGGCCTGTGGTTGGCCATCTTCTTTGCGATCACGATTTTGGCGGCCTTCAGTCTTTCGCGCACTGTCAAAGGGCATGCGCGAACGAAATACCTTGCCATCGGCCTATGGCTGTTGCTGACGTTATCATTGTCAAACTCGCTCGGCGCACTTGTTATCGCAGTGGCGCTGTTGCCGATCGCATTGCTATTCGGACCCAGAACACAGCTTATCCTTTGTGCAATCGTTGCGCTGATCATCTTGCTGTACCCGGCACTACGCGGCGCTGGAATGGTGCCTGTCGATGCGGTCGTAAATTGGGCAGAGGGCGTAAGCCCTTATCGCGCCCACTCATTGGAATTTCGGCTGGCCAACGAGGATTTGTTGCTCTCAAGAGCGCAGGAACGTCCGTTCTTTGGGTGGGGCGGCTTCGGTCGCAACATGGTTTTCAATGAGTTCGGGGTCGAACAGACGATTACTGATGGGTATTGGATCATCGTCGTAGGCGAGGGCGGATGGGCGCGCTATCTGGCCGAATTCGGATTGCTTTGCATGCCGGCGGTCGTTGCAGCTTTTGCATTTCGTAAAAGCCAGTTCGGTTTTGAGACAACCGGTTTGATGCTGATGCTGGTCGCCAACCTGATTGATTTGATTCCGAATGCAACGATTACACCGCTGACATGGCTTGTCGTCGGGTCGATTTGGGGCCGGATTGAGTTGGGTCGCGTGTCTGAGGCGGAAGAAAAGGATGTGTTCCGGCCCCGCATGCGCACCGGCCCGGTTTATACCCGATTTGGAGCCACGGTCGCTGGAAAGAGCAGTTCGGATAGCGCGCCAATCAATGACCGCTATGCAAGGCGCCACACTGCATGACAAGAAAACCAACACCGGTTCAGGTCGGCGCCGTTATTATTGGCCGAAATGAAGGGGCGCGCCTGATCGCAGGTCTGAAAGCGGCAGCCGCCCAGGTTGATTACATCGTCTATGTCGATAGCGGTTCAACGGATGGTTCACCGCAAGCCGCGCAAGAGACCGGCGCAGATGTAATCGCTTTGGATATGTCGCAGCCGTTTACCGCGGCCCGCGCGCGCAACACTGGATTTGCACACCTTCAAAAGAAACACCCCGAAGTCGCCTATGTTCAGTTCATGGATGGTGACTGTGAGTTGCAGCCCACTTGGGTCGCTCGTGCAACGTCATTTCTGGATGAACATTCCGACGTTGCCGTCGTCTGCGGACGTAGAAGAGAACGCTTTCCCAATGCCTCGATCTATAATGGATTGATTGATCAGGAATGGGACACACCGGTAGGCCAAACCTTATCGTGTGGGGGGGACGCGCTGATGCGCGTGACCGCCTTTGAACAGGTTGGCGGCTATAACGCCGATCTTATCGCTGGTGAGGAACCGGAACTGTGTGTGCGTCTGCGGGCCTCAGGTTGGAAGATTTGGCGCCTTGATGAAGAGATGACGTTACATGACGCGGCACTGACCAAATTCTCGCAGTGGTGGATACGGAACAAGCGGGCGGGGCATGCCTTTGTCGAGGGAATGATGATGCACGGGCGGGCGCCCGAATATCATGGCGTCCGAGAAACCCGATCTGCGTTGATCTGGGGGGCCGCACTGCCCTTGGCGGCCGTTCTGGGGGCGTTGGTGTCACCTTGGTCGCTATTGCTGCTTTTGGCCTGGCCATTACAGGTCATCCGGCTGGGGGTGCGGGACCGTGACTGGCGCAGGGCTGTGTTCTTGACGCTGGGCAAATTGCCAGAGGCGCAGGGCATACTCAGTTACTTCTGGCACAGGGTACGGCGCGTGCGCACCAAATTAATCGAATATAAATAGCTTGAGTGAATGCTTGCTTGAAGTGAAAGGCACTGCTTTCGTGCGGTGTATCGACCTCAACATTGAGAGAGAATCTAGACCAAATTTTGTAGCTTCAGCGTAAATAATAGTCATTAACCAGAGAAATTGCGTCCAAATCGGATCTAATTAACGTTGCGGAAGGCGCGCCGGATTGCCCTCTGGGTTGATCGTTTGGCAAAAATTCGCGGGTCTGCAAGCGGGATTCTGCCAGCGCCAAAACGACACAAAATAAGGGGTGTCTGCTAATTTTTGTTGCAAATCAGATGATTGCCTTGTGGTGGGTTTGTGTACGCGCCATTTCGCCGACACATTCTAGCCATACCTATTGCATGCTTCTCACGCCAAATGTTCTCTGTGCGACCAATGCCACTCACTCCGTGGCAGTCAACGGGGACAAGATATCAATGCGAAGAGCTGCAAACTGGCCTTTGAAGGAACGACTGTTTCTATCAGGTACTTTCTACAAACACTCATCGTTCAGACGATCGGGCGGGCACGCAGCATGAACTGCGGCCGCCAAGGTCATACCTGACGGACCAATCTTGCAACACTCTTCCACCTCCACTCACTCAACATTACGAATAAACACAAGGCTCACCCAATATGTTCTTTCGCGACAGAAACCCGAATGGTCCTGCGGCCAGGCTATCCCTTGAACAGTTTTCGCCGAACTTTCGCTCGGCTGATGAACGCAAGTTTGACAAATTCACGTCGACGCTTCCTGATCTAAAGGCGGCTCCAATTTCCAAGACCGACATGGATTCCAAACAAAAGCTTGATGCCTCGCTGATAGCTGAGAATTCTGATGAGTTTCTTTTCAAGAAAGACAATCAGACTGAGACTTCAACTCAGGTCTCCGAAAGCAAAACGACCGTAACAGAGACAAGCGAAGCGACGGCGACCCAAAACTCCGTCCAAGCTGAGACCGTCACGCGTGCGCCTGAAACAGCCGCTGCCGAACCAGACTTGGCCAGCCTCATCCAGCAGGTGCGTTTTGATCGTGACGTGATCAATCAAGCAATCGGTGGATCTGATGGCACCATGTCACAGCAACAGGCAAATGATGCCGGCGGCGTGTCAATTATTTCCCCAGATGTGGTCGCTGCAGTCAAGCAAGCTGTTGCAGCGTTATATCAAGCTCACGAGCGAGGTTCCTTCAATCTAGGTTGGGCCGGTCCAACGAAGTACGCTCCGAAGCCCAATCCAGAGGCCCCCAGAACCGACGATGATAGCAACGACACCGGCGACGATACTGGTGGTCAAACGGGTGGCGACACCGGTGGTCAAGCTGGCGGCCAGACCGGTGGCCAAACTGGCGGTGACGTCGGCGACCAAACCGGCGGCGACACTGATGGTCAAACTGGCGGTGATAAAGGCGACCAGACTGGTGGTGAT
>CBDTVH010000227.1:0-4615 GCA_965363665.1 uncultured Yoonia sp.
CCCAGTTCAGCAACGGTGTCACCTCTTGCCCAACCGCAGGCAGGCCCGCTGGTTCTGCGGGAACAAGCACCAAGGTCGCGGCATCCCCCTTTACACAGGTCGCAATCTCGATCTCGCCGCCCTTCCAGCGCAAGATGCCACTGTCACCTGGTTGACCGCCCGACGTTGGATAGAAGATCGCGCCATCCAGAACGATGCCCCCTTCCGAGGTGATCTGGGTGACCGTACCCACAGCTTCGCGGGCGTAGGCATCTTTGCGGAAAAGCAGTTCAGTCATGTTGAGATAGCATCCTTCAGCACTTCGGGGTTGCGCAGCCAGATATCACGCTGGGCGAATGGAATCTCGATCCCGTTTGCCGCGAATTCCTTGGCGATGGCATGGTTCATCTCGGATTTCGTGGCCAGCACATAGTTCACGTCACGCAAGATCGCCCTGATCTCGAATTCAAGCGAATCCGCACCAAACCCTCGGAACAAGATCGCAGGCGGCGGGCTCATGACGACAAGCGGATGTGCCTCTGCGATGCCGCGCAAAATCTCGGTCACTTTGTCGACATCGGACCCATAGGCCACACCGACGGGAACAATGGCCCGCCCGATCAGGTTGCCACGGGTCCAGTTGGTGACCTGTCCGCTGACCAGATCGGCGTTGGGAATGATCACATCGGTGCGGTCAAATGTTTCGATCCGGGTCGAGCGCACGGATATCGCACGGACATATCCCATCTGGGTCCCGACTTCGATCCAGTCACCTTCGCTGACGGGGCGTTCGATCAGCAGGATGATCCCGGACACGAAGTTTGAAACGATGTTCTGAAGGCCAAAACCAATACCCACCGACAGCGCACCGGCAACAATCGCAAGATTGGACAAATCAATACCCGCACTGGTGATCGCGATGATGGCCGCAAGGATAATACCGACATAGCCAAAGCCCGCGACAATCGCGTTCTGTCCGCCCAGATCAAGCCGTGTCCGCGGCAAGACCGATCTGCGCAGCGTGCCCTGAATGAACCGTGTCAGCAGATAGCCCAAGGCAAAGACAACCATGAACATCAGGATGTCTGTCGGCGAGATCTGCGTCTCGCCCAAGGCGACGCCTTCGCTGAAACGGGTCCAGACTTCGGTCAGGTCAGACACGCGCGCGCCCCAGATCAGGGCAAAGACCGGCAAGCTGACCAAGAACAGGACAAAGCTGACAAAAACCGGGATCAACGCATAGGTCCCCCGGAAATCATCCGTGTTTTCTGCAGGCCGGGTAACGTCCTGTGCGATTTGTTGCAGGAAATACAGCAAGCCAATCAAAGCGACCGATAAGATTGATGGCCCCAGCAGCGCGATTGCCGCAGCAGTAAACCCAAACGCCGCAATCAACGGTGCCACCACGGCTACGACAGTCACGGCACGGCCCAGATAACCACGCATGCGCCCCTCGGACACTTCGCTGTCGTCCACGGCAACCGGTTTGGTGGCGATGACACGACCCAATTGCCAGAACAGCAGCCCCAGCACCGCAAGGAATGGCCATTCGAACGCGGCGAACGCCCCTTCGGACAGCTCCATCGTCCGCAGGCCTGCGCCGAACAACATACCGACCGCCATGACCCACGCCATCGCGTTGCTCCAACGGCGCCCCGCAGCACGCGTGGCAGCGTCATAGCCCAGATGCCCCGCGTCGTCGCCAAGGGGGAAAAGCAGACGTGACAGCCACCAGGCAACGATGACAAGTGAACCTGCCGCCGGAAACGCGGCGACAACATCTGCGCTTCTCAGTCCGAATATATCAAGGGATTGAACGGCCTCTGTCAGCACAAAAAGCCCGATCAGCGGCACAAGCAACTGCACGATTGATAGGAGAAACAGGATCACAGGCTGCCACCGGACGGCGTCTTTGGCAAAGCGGGTCCGCCAGCGCGTGACCATGCGCCGCCCGACACCCAAAAGCGCGATGCCAAAGACCGCCAAAGCCAACGCTCGCGGCAACGCATTGGCAAGCCGACCGGACCGCATCCTGTTTTCAAACCCCGCAGAGACTTCAACGCTGATCACGCCGGCCAATTCCCAAACCGCCGCAGCCGCGCCTGCAAGATGCACAGGGTTGAGCGGCGACGGCCCCCGGACGGTTAACTGGCTGGTCTGTTGTTGCAGCGATTGCAGATCAAACTCGGCGATCAGCCCATTGGCGCGTGCATGCGCCTCTTGAGCAAGCAAGCGCGGCGCCATCAACTGCTGACGCTGTTTGGTAAGTTCGGCACGGCGGGTGGCCACGCTCTCGGCCTCCTCGCCATCCTCTGGCGCAGGCCCCAAGGCTGCAAGCTGCGCATCGACCGTTGTCAATCTGGCTGCATTGGCGTTGGACAGGGCCATAAACTCATCACGCCATTGCGAAAGTTCGGCGCGTAACCGACTGATTGCAAACACTGATGCATCTTCTTGCCGGGCCAATTCCTCGGCCCGTCGGGCAATGCGCTCAAACTCTTCTGCACCGCGCAAGACGGTCTCTTGCGCCGGTTCTTCCTGCGCCAAAGCGGCTGGTGCCGCGGCAAAGACCAATAGCCCAAGCAGCACAAAAGCGATCAGGTGGCGGATCATACGTCCTCGAACACCGTTGGGACATTCACCTCGGCTTCCATCCAATCTGGTGTGGGTAGCCCTTTTTCACGCAGGAACGCCGGGTTGAAGATTTTTGACTGATAGCGCGTGCCATAGTCGCAAAGGATCGTCACAATCGTATGCCCCGGCCCCATGTCACGGGCCAGCCGCATCGCGCCTGCGATGTTGATGCCGGTCGATCCGCCCATGCACAGCCCTTCATGCTGAAGCAGATCGAAAACAATCGGTAATGCCTCAGAATCGGGGATCTTATAGGCAAAATCCGGCGTGAAACCTTCAAGGTTGGCGGTGATACGCCCCTGCCCGATCCCTTCGGTGATCGAGTCGCCAGAGGGGGGCGTTTCGCCGGTATAAAGCTTGTAAAGGCCCGATCCATCCGGGTCTGACAGTCCGACCTTCACGCCCTTTTCCTGCAAGACCGCGCCGACACCCGCAAGCGTTCCGCCGGAGCCGCAAGCACAAGTAAAACCATCGACCTTGCCATCCGTCTGTTCCCAAATCTCTGGCCCCGTTGTTTCGATATGCGCCTGACGGTTGGCGGTATTGTCGAACTGGTTGGCCCAGATAGCGCCATTCGGCTCAATCTCGTTCAAAGCGGCAGCAAGGCGACCAGAGTATTTCACATAGTTGTTGGGGTTGGCGTAAGGCACTGCCGGCACCTCGATCAATTGCGCGCCTGCGACGCGGATCATGTCCTTTTTTTCCTGGCTTTGCGTCTTGGGAATAACAATGACGGTCTTGAAACCCATGGACGCACCGACCAGCGCCAGACCGATGCCGGTGTTGCCCGCCGTGCCCTCGACAATTGTACCGCCGGGTTTCAGATCACCGCGCGCCATGGCATCCTTGATCATGTAAAGGGCGGCGCGATCTTTGACCGATTGACCGGGGTTCAGAAACTCGGCCTTGCCCAGAATGGTACAGCCTGTGGCCTCGGACGCCGCACGTAATTTGATCAGGGGCGTGTTTCCAACAGCATCTGCAAGATCGGTCTTAATCGTCATGGCACGGCCCTTTCAGTCATTTGCTTTCTGTGTAGGACCGCAGCGGCCCAACATCAAGCGGACAACGGGCTAGACCAAAGCGCGCAGGCGATCTTTGTGCCGCAACACCCAGTATAGCAAATAGAGCGCAGGGCCGGTCGCGATTTCACCGCTGTCCGCAAGCGCCATAGCGTCATCGAACGCCATCGGGTGCAGGCGCAAATCCTCGGCCTCGTCAGGCAAGCCACCCAGATAGGGGGCTGTTTGCGGCAAATCGCACAAGCCCACAAAACTGTAGAAATAGTCGGTGCTGGCCCCGGGCGACACATAAAAGGCCCCGGCAGCTTCAAGGTGCTTTATGGTCAGGTCCGCCTCTTCCCGGCATTCACGTATCGCCGCCGCATGGGGCGTTTCGCGCGCGTCGATGATACCTGCGACAGGTTCCAGCATCCACGGGTTCGGATCGTGGCGCAGGCGCGGACCCAGGCGGGCCTGTTCAACCAAAAGCACACGATCACGCACGGGATCGTAGGGCAGGATCATTGCCGCATCGACGCCGTAAAACCCCTCGCGCAGCAACGTGTCGGATCGCGACCCATCGAATTGCCGATGAATGACATCGACATTCTGAAGCCGGAAAAAACGCCCCTGCGGCGGGCGCGCTTCGGAAATCTCGAAATCAGCGGGGTTTGCATCATAACGCCGGGTTGCAGGGGCTGCGGTTGCGCGATGCTTTGACCAGGCCCGCATCTCGATCATGGGCCACATCGCACGCAAGCGTGCGGGCGACGGCAACGGGTCATGCGAGAAGAGTTCCTCTACCGCAAGAATACCCGGCACAAGGTGATCGGTCTCCCACTCTGACAAGGACCAAGTCCCATGCCCGCCAGCCATTTCATCCGGTGGCAGATAACACCTCGCATCACGCGGGCCTGCTGCCGTCTGGACCACGATGTCGACACAGCGATAGCCAAAAGCCCCCTCATAAAGGTCAAGCCTGTCCATTTCCGCCGCGTGCA
>CBDTVH010000228.1:0-4608 GCA_965363665.1 uncultured Yoonia sp.
ATGGGCCGCGGCAAGGGTGTCCGCATCCAGAAGTATAAAAAGGCCGCAGGCCGTCAGGGTATGCTGGAGCTGGACGGTGGATTGTCCGATATTACCACGTTCAACTGGGATGAGGGCCTGTCCTGGCCCATGGGCGGCGGCAAAACCCGCACAGAGCCTGACATGACCGACTGGAAAGCTGCGCGCGCTGGTGTCGGCAAACGCCCGCCCCACGGTTTCCCCAAGAACAACCGCTTCAGCTAGACCCCGCTGTCACCATAATTTCACATATTAACTGGCGGTCGTCACGCGACGGTTACGCCAGCGTCACACGTTTGAATCGCATGTCTCCAATCCTTGCGCTGTTGCCGAAACCAGCAAGGAGCAAGTGCGATGAAAGACAACGATACTTACGATCTGTCGTGGGATGAATGGGATGAATTGCAGCGTCCTGCGCCTGCCGAAACAGACTTTGATGACGTGGTCGAGGCCGCGATTTCACGCCGTGGTTTTCTGACCGGCGTTCTGGCTTATGGGTCGGGCGCCGCTGTCATGGGCACCGGGCTTTTGACCGGTACATCGGCGCAAGCGATTGGCGCCAGCCGTTTCGCCTTTGCCCCGATCCCGATCCAGACGGATGGCACAGTCCATGTCCCTGACGGCTATACCTGGCAGTCAATGGCGCGCTGGGGTGATCCGCTGTTTTCTGATGCCGAGCCGTTCAGCCAAGATACCGGTGTCAGCGTCGCAAGCTCGGACCGCGTCTTTGGGGAAAACACCGATGGCATGGAGGCCTTTGTCGTGGATGGCCGTCAGGTCATTGCGGTGAACCACGAATACGCAAACCCGCGCGAGAACCTGCCGCATCAGGGCGGTGAAATCCTGAGCGCCGACGACGTGCTGACCTTGCAGAACATGCAAGGTGTGACCGTCATGGAAGTGGCCGAAGGCGAGGACGGCTGGCGCATCGTCGTTGATAGCGACCTGAACCGGCGCGTGACCCAAAACACGCCGATGACCATTGCCGGCCCTGCGGCAGGGCATCCATTGCTGCAAACAGAGGCCGATCCGTCGGGCACAACTGTTCTGGGCACATTGAACAACTGTGGCGCAGGCAAAACGCCGTGGGGCACGTATCTGACGTGCGAAGAAAACTTCAACGGCTACTTCGGTTCAACCGACCCGGCATTTCAACCACCGGCGGAATATGCGCGCTATGGTATCGGACTGGAAGGTCGCTACGCCTATGAAAGCTTCGATGCCCGCTTTGACGTCAGCCAGAACCCGAACGAACCAAACCGGTTTGGCTATATTGTCGAAATCGACCCCACCGATCCGACATCGACCCCGATCAAACACACAGCCATGGGCCGTTTCAAACACGAAAATGCGGCTGCCGTCATTGCGCCGGATGGCCGTGTCGTCGTTTATATGGGTGATGATGAGCGTGGTGAGTTCCTGTATAAGTATGTCTCAAACGGCACCTATACGCCCGGTGGCCCAACAACTGCCTTGCTGGATGACGGTCAGCTTTATGTGGCGAAATTCAACAATGATCTGACGGGCAGCTGGGTGGCTCTTACACCGGAAGCGACCGGAATGGATGAGGCACAGATCGCGATCTTCACCCGGATGGCTGCATCTGCTGTCGGTGCAACGACAATGGACAGGCCTGAGTGGGTCGCGGTGAACCCTGTCGCCGCCGAAGGTTATTGCTGTCTGACCAACAACCGCAATCGCGGGGTCAAAGCAAACGCGGGTGGGGATGAGACACCTGTGAACGGGCCGAACCCGCGGGCCGAAAACAACTATGGCCAGATCGTGCGTTGGTATCCAAGCAATGATGACCACGCCAACAACAGCTTTACATGGGACCTCTATGTGATGGCGGGCAATCCGACAGTGCATGACGACAAGTACGGCGGATCGTCCAACATCAACGAAGGCAACCTGTTCAACTCGCCCGACGGGATGATGTTCGACAGTGCCGGTCTGGTCTGGATCCAGACTGACGGCGACGACGACAACGAAGGTGATTTTGCCGGCATGGGCAACAACCAGATGCTGGCGGGCGATCCTGTGACCGGTCAGATCGAACGCTTCCTCACGGGGCCGAAAGGGTCCGAGGTGACGGGTCTGACGTGGTCTGCGGACAAGCGCACGATGTTCGTCGGCATCCAGCATCCTGCCGCACCTTTCCCTGATGGTGAGGGCATGTTGCCGCGTTCCACCGTTATCGCGGTCAAGCGCGATGATGGCCAACTGGTCGGCTAGAAACAAGGAGGCGGGCCTGCAAGAGCCTGCCTCCCAAAACCCTTTTTCGGGTATATAGATATCAGACGAAGTCCATGTTTTCGCCGCAGGACCACGCCGACATCGCGAAGACATCCATGAACATCTGGTCGAACGCGGCCCGGTCGTCGGTTATAAACGTGCCATCCGGGGTCGAGATCGCGCCCTGGAATGACCTGACCACTGTCATGTCTTCACTGGCGTCATCCATCATTGGCATGTCAACGAAGTCGAAGCGGTCAAAGATCCCTTCGAAAAGTGCGGCGATGTCGAAAGCAGGTGCCGTTGGTGCAGCACCACCCTCATCTGGTGCACCCTCGACTTCAGGCATCTCTTCATCGGGTGTTTTCGTCAGCGACCCGCCACTTGCGGTCTCGATCACTGTATCGTCACCAGTTGTGGCAGCGCCTTCGCCGATGAAGTTGCCGTCACCTTCGATCTCAACATCTGTCCCATCCGGTCCGGCGGTTGCGGTAACAGCGGCGCTGCTGGAGTTTGTGATCGTGGTGCCGCCAGTCGTGGTCGTGACGGTTGGGCCATCATCTTCGCCATCATCCACGGTGTCAGATGGCGCGGTGGGGGCTTCTGCGACAGGTGCCGCATCGTCTGATGGCTCTTCCGCTTCGGGTATAGGGGCGGCGGCGACCGGTGGCTCCACCGGCGCGGCAGGTGCATCATTTTCCGACATGACAATCGGCGCGGTGTCCTGTTCCGGCGTCTCGCTGATGGCATCGGTGCTGCCGAAATTCTGCGTGATCATCACGGCATCATAGCCGCTGAAATTACCCAGTTCGACACCGATCCCGATATCTTCCAGTTCGGGATTGAGGATGTTTGCACGGTGGCCCGGGCTTTGCATCAGGTTTTGATGAATATCGGCCACATCGTCCGCAATGCCCGGATCGCCACGTTCGCTTTGCCAGCCGATATTTTCGGCCGTGCGCCAGTTGCCCTCCAAGTCATAGTCAGATGCGGCAATCCGGTCGCCCGAACGCGATCCTCCCACGCCCGTGTGACTGAAGATGTCGTTGTCCAACATCCATTGGCTGTGATCCTCAGCGGTTGCGTTGAGGTCATTGTTAATCTGCAGTGGATCAATCCCACGCGAGGTGCGTTCCTCGTTGATCAGATCCAGCATCAACAGCTCGACTTCGCTTGCTTGGCTCATCTTGTGTCCTTCTCATAAGTCATTTTGCGTCAAGACGCAGTGAGTGGTTTTGCCAAACGCATGTCTGGCAATTCAGAACCCTTTGATGAATTGGAAAGGGCCGGTTCACGACAGACCCTGATCGGACGGGTGGCCTGCCGCTGGCCGGACCCTAAGTTCGGTTCGCCGCCCGCTTCAAATCACGAAAGTTGTCGCCCAAAAATCCGGCAACGATCAGCCAGAACGCCGAAAGGTTCGGCAAAAAACCACTGACCCGCGAAACCGGACTAGCGGTGCTGATCAACCAGAATAGGGTTGCCGTCCGGGTCCATGATGACAAAGCTGGCAGGGCCCGTCGTGGTCTCGTCAGCCTCACTGACAAATGTGACGCCTTGCGCCTTGAGCTGCTTTTGCAGGCTGCGCACATCATCAAATTCATCAAGCTCCCGCGCATTCTGGTCCCAACCGGGGTTGAAGGTCAGCGTGTTGGCCTGAATGAAACCTCCGAACAGACCAATCACGGTATCGCCATTGCGCAGCATCAGCCAACCCTGCTCCTGATCGCCGCCGAAGGGGGCGAACCCCAGTTTGGCGTAGAACTGCTTTGACGCCTCAATATCTTTGACATTCAGACTTAAAGAAAATGCACCCAATTTCATGTTGCGCTCCCTGCTATGCTGTCCCGAGAGCATAGCACTTTCGAAGGTGACGACGAAGGCGGTTTGTCACATTCATCAGGCTGGCAGTCCGCACCATCAACTGTGCTGCAAGAAAAGTGTCCGTCCTTGACAGGTTGCGTGCAGCCAAGGCTTGATTTCCCCCCCGTTTCCCAATACATCGCCCGCGATGTTGGACCGGGCCCTGTGTGGCCCCACAAAATTAAGGGCCCTGCAAAATGGCAAAGGCAAAGTTTGAACGTAACAAGCCGCACGTAAACATCGGCACGATTGGCCACGTTGACCACGGCAAGACGACCCTGACCGCGGCGATCACGAAGTACTTTGGTGACTTCCAGGCCTATGACCAGATCGACGGCGCACCCGAAGAAAAGGCCCGTGGCATCACGATTTCCACAGCTCACGTCGAGTATGAGACAGACGCGCGTCACTACGCCCACGTCGACTGCCCCGGCCACGCCGACTACGTCAAGAACATGATCACCGGTGCCGCCCAGATGGACGGCGCGATCC
>CBDTVH010000229.1:0-4606 GCA_965363665.1 uncultured Yoonia sp.
TTCGGAAAGCACAAAAATTCCGCAGTCGAACCCTTACCGGAGGTTCGGTGCGGTGCGTTCCAGAGGAACAAAGCAGTAAAAGCGCTCGGTTCTTGGCCACGACGTGGTATGATATCGGGAAATTGAGAGTTCCCCCTCAGCCCGGATGAGCGGCGTATAGGGGGAGTCTCAGGGGCTGTCAACAGTCCGCCACAAGCCTCTGAACGTATCTGCAAGCGCAAGTGGCTGCCGCCTTGGCCGCACCTGATAACACAGGCCGCTATCCCATAACAATCAGGCTTTATTGCCTAGCGGTCCCACCCCGCCCCATCACTGTTTTCAGGGCGCAACCCGGCGCCATCCAATGAAACCATTCAGATGGAGACACCCCTATGACCCGGATTACAGCCAGCCTTATGGCGCTTGCCGCAGTTTCAGCCTGCGCGGCCAGCCCCAACGAACCGACCGTCAGCGCAGCCGACGTGGATCGCGCCTTTGACGAAGCGCAGGCAATCAGCCGCCTGCCCCTGACCAGCATAGGCAACCTGCCGACCGGCGGCGTGACCTATCGCGGCCAGCTTGGCGCGAATGTCACCGGTGACGCACAGGGCAGCATCCTGGGCGACATGACCATGAACGTTGATTTTGCCGATAACGATATTGGCGGACGCGTCGACAACATCAACCTGATTGATCCCAACGGCATGCCGAACCAGCGTTTCGACGGCCGCCTGAACATCGACGGCACTGAAACCAGCGGACGGCTGGATGCCTTCGCCTCTGGCGATATCACCGCAGTGGACAATGATGGCCTTGAAGTCGAAAGCCGGATGGTGCTGACGCTTGATGGCGACGTCTACGATGATTTCGGCGGCGGCGATGCCGTTTTTGGGTCGGCGACAGGGACAGCGCGCGGCGATTTCGACCTGAACGTCGACGGCGTCTTTTTTGGGACGGCGGACTAGACCTATCTGATGCGGTCCGGCACAACCCTGTGCCGGATCTTCAACCGCGTTTCGCGGTAAAGGGTGAACAGCCCCGTCACCACGACAACCACGGCACCGGTCAATGCCAGCGCGTTCGGCCATTCATCAAAGATCACGACCCCCAGTACCAGCGCCACCAACAGGCTGGTATAACGGAACGGCGCGACAAACCCGATCTCGCCAAAGCGCATGGCGCTGACCGATGCGATATAACCAAAGATCAAAAACGCCATCGCACCGCCCAGTTGCAACCCCGATGTCGTCGTAAAGGGCTGCCATTCGATAAAGAGCGACCCGACAGCCCCAAGGCCGGTGACGCCGACAGCGGCAATAAAAGCCACGAACACAGACGGCACAGCGCGCGACATGCGCCGGACCGCGATATCGCGCAACGTCACACAAGCGACCGCACCAAGCGCGTAAAAACTGTAGATGCTGAAGTCAGCACCACCGGGCTGGATGATCAGCACCACGCCGACAAAGCCCACGAAGATCGCTGTCAACCTGCGCCAGCCCAGCGCCTCGCCCAGAAAAAGCGCCGCAGCCAGGCTGACGCTGAGTGGCAGCACCTGCAAGATGGCGCTGACATTCGCGATCGGTATATTGAAAAGGGCAGTCAGGAAAAAGAACGTGCCGCCCAACTCGCCCGCGGTGCGCAACAGCACATAGCCCCAATCGCGCAGTGGAAACCGAAAACGCAACTGGCCCAGCATCCGGCACAGGATCGCCAGAAAAACGACAGCACCCATGCCGCGAAAAAAGATCGCCTGAAACAGCGGAATTTCATCCGCCAGCGCCTTCATGAACGCATCATTGACCGTATAGGCACACATCGCGCCCATCATCAGCAAAGCGCCGCGTATGTTGTCAGAGACCTGTGGCATGGCGCTGGCGTATCAGCGCCACCCTGCCAACACCAGTGCTAGCGCAACACATGCACCGCGCATTTCGCGTGGCGCACCACCTTCGCAGCCGTCGACCCCAAAAGGTAATCCTGCATACCCGGCTGATGACTGGCCACGATGATCAGATCGACCTCATGTGTTTGGGCAAAATCCAGAATTGTGCGCGATGAATGGCCCTCGACGACAACGGCTGCGGCGTTTTCGACACCGTCGACCAGCGCCTTCACCCCCTCATAGACATCATCCCGTGCCGCTTGCAGATGGGCGTCGGTCAGATACTGGGTCGCGTATTTCGGCAGTTGCTCCATGACATGCAGACAGGTGATGGACCCGCCCTCGGCACGCAGCGCCTTGGCGATTTCCATGGCACCCTGGGCGTTGCGATCCGCTTCGAAAGAGACAGGGACGAGGATATTCTTGTACATTTGTGGCTTCCTTCTTTGGTTGCCCTCACTCTAGCGACCTGACGGCCCCTCCGCATTGATCTGGGTCACGGACCTGCATGCGGTTTTGACATCTTCCGGCGCATGGCAAGCCACATCGTCCGGCTCAGGTACCACAGGAAATACCCGATGGCATTGGCCTTTGCCTGCGCCTGCGGCGATTGCCCGCGCGACATGCGCATCATTTGCCAGACATAGTATTCCACCCGCGACACCGTGTTGATCAGTCCCACCAGCCAGTTCTGCGCGTTCATACCCAGCTTGCCGCGCCCGATGACAAGACCGTCCTCTTCGATACCGACGCGGTCGCATGTGCCGTCAAGCAAGGCCCTGGCAGCATCGGGTTGCACACAAAACGGGCGGGCAAGGCCGATCATGTCAATCCTGTCCTCCGTAATCGCGCGTTCCATCGCCTCGCGGGACCGAAACCCACCTGTGACCATGATGGGTACCGTCACCGCCTGACGCACTTCTTTGGCGTACTCCAGAAAATAGGCTTCCCGGCGTTTGGTGCTGTCGCGCCGGTCATCCTGCGTACCATTCACAAAGCTCATTTCCTCGTAGGTGCCACCCGAAAGCTCGATCAGATCAATGCCATCCTGTTCAAGCCAACGGGCCACCTGTGCGCAGTCTGTCAGATCGAACCCGCCCTTCTGGAAATCCGCCGAGTTCAGCTTGACCGCAACCGGAAAAGCGGGGCCGACGGCCGCGCGCACCGCCGCATAAACGCGCCGCAGGAACCGCGCCCGGTTTTCAAGCACCCCGCCCCATTCATCCTGCCGCCGGTTGGTGATCGGTGACAGGAACTGGCTGATCAGATAGCCATGCGCACCGTGGATCTGCACCCCGTCAAATCCGGCCTTCTGCGCGATACGGGCCGTTTTGGCGTATCGCCCGATCGCCTCTTCAATATCCTCGGGCGTCATCTCCCGCGGTTTGCCGAATAGTCCAAGAATGCGCAGTTTTTCCGCCGAGGGGGACAGCGGGTGCGCGTTGACGACGATGGGGCATTGCCGCCCTGGATGGCTGATTTGCATCCAGACCTGATTGCCCCCGGACTTGGCCGCCTGCGCCCAGGCCTGTAGCGCATCCAGCGTGCTTTCATCCTCGACGACGACGTTGCCCGGCCGTTCCAGATAACGGCGATCCACCATGACGTTGCCGGTCATCTGCAAGGCAAGCCCACCTTCCGACCAGCGCCGATAGAGGGTCTGATGCGCCTGCGTCGGCCGGTCCTTGCGGTCGGCCAACGCCTCGGTCATCGCACTACGGGCAATCCGGTTTCTCAGCTGCGCGCCACAAGGCAAATTGAGGGGGTGCGACAGCGATGACATCCAGATCAATGCTGCTCTGGCACCAAAATCTCGCGTTTGCCGACGTGGTTGGCGGAACTGACCACGCCTTCGTCCTCCATCTGCTCGACCAGACGTGCGGCCTTGTTGTAGCCGATCGCCAGTTTGCGCTGGATATAGGATGTCGAACACTTGCGATCCTTGATCACAATCGCCACGGCGGTGTCATAAAGCGCGTTTTCGCTGTCGGACCCGTCGCCCAGCCCCAGCACCAGATCAATGCTGCTTTCCTGATCATCCGGCGGCCCTTCGACCACACCAGACATATACTCGGGCGGGCCAAAGCCCTTGAGGTGGTTGACGATTTCTTCCACTTCCTCATCACTTACAAACGGCCCATGCACGCGGGTGATCTTCGATCCGCCCGCCATATACAGCATGTCGCCCATGCCCAGCAGTTGCTCGGCCCCCATCTCACCCAGGATCGTGCGGCTGTCGATTTTCGACGTCACCTGGAAGGAAATCCGCGTCGGGAAGTTCGCCTTGATCGTACCGGTAATAACATCGACCGAAGGACGCTGTGTCGCCATGATCAGGTGAATACCCGAGGCCCGCGCCATCTGTGCCAGACGCTGAATACAAGCCTCGATCTCCTTGCCCGCAACCATCATCAGGTCGGCCATCTCATCCACGATGACGACGATGTAGGGCAGGACCTCCGGCTGGAATTCCTCGGTCTCGAAAATCGGATCACCCGTTTCATCATCAAACCCGGTCTGAACGGTGCGGCTGAACATCTCGCCCTTGGCCAGCGCATCCTTCACGCGGCCATTGAAGCCATCAATGTTGCGCACGCCCATCTTGGACATCTTGCGGTACCGTTCCTCCATCTCACCCACGACCCATTTCAGGGCGACAACCGCCTTTTTCGGATCGGTCACAACGGGCGACAGCAGATGCGGGATGCCGTCATAGACGCTCAGTTCCAGCATCTTGGGGTC
>CBDTVH010000230.1:0-4595 GCA_965363665.1 uncultured Yoonia sp.
ATCCTGTCCCATGTCATCGACCGGCTCGCGCCGCAGGTTGCCGCCCTCGCGCTGAACGCCCACGGCGACCCGGCGCGCTTTTCCAACCTGAACCTGCCTGTCCTTCCAGACAGTATTCCCGGCTTCGCAGGCCCGCTTTCCGGCGTTCTGGCAGGCCTAGACTGGGCCGCAACCCAAGGGGCGTCTCACATCGTCACTGCCGCCGCCGATACGCCGTTCTTTCCCTGCGATCTGGTCCCACAGCTTTTGCAAGCCGCCGAAGACGCAGGCACCCAAATCGCCCTCGCCCGTACCCCCGGTGGACGGCACCCGACCTTCGGGCTTTGGCCGACCGCGTTGCGCGACGACCTGCGCGCGGCCCTCAACGACGGCCTGCGCAAGGTCGTGCTTTGGACGGATCAGCACGGGGGGACCACCGCACACTTCCCCGACGATGCCGCCTTCTTCAACGTGAACACCCCCGATGACCTGACCAAAGCGGAAACCATGCTATGAAAATCTACGGCGTCGTCGGCTATAAAAACGCAGGCAAAACCGGGCTGATGGAACGGCTTGTCACGGAAATCACCGGACGCGGCTTTACCGTCTCAACCCTGAAACACGCGCACCACACATTCGACGTCGATCACCCCGGCAAGGACAGCTACAGACATCGACACGCAGGCGCGCATCAAGTGTTGCTGTCGTCGCGCACCCGGTGGGCGCTGATGACGGAATTGCGCGACAATGACGAACGGCCTCTCGCGGATCTGCTCAAGCAGCTTGACCCTGTCGATCTGATCCTTGTCGAAGGCTATAAACGCGACGCCCATCCAAAAATCGAGGCCTACCGCGGCGCAAATAACCACGCGATCATCGCCAAGGACGACGATACCGTCCGCGCCATCGCCAGCGATTGCGCCCTGGACGTGGCCCGCCCGCTGTTCGACCTCAACGACACCAGGGCCATCGCCGATTTCATCCTGTCCGAGGTGGGCCTTTGAGGTTCGACAAGGTCATCGCAATCGACTGGTCAGGCGGGAACGACCGCGGGCCACGCCCGGTGAAGGACGCGATCTGGGCCTGTATCGGCACGGCAGGCGTGGCAGATGAACCGATCTATCTGCGCAATCGCCAACTGGCCGAGACCTGGTTGATCGAAACACTCAGAACGCTTCAAGACGCAGGCGATCGCGTTCTTGTCGGCATCGACCTTTGTTTTGCCTACCCCACCGGCCTTGCCACCCGGCTGGTCGGTTCGGAAGATACATTCGCGCTTTGGGATTGGTTCGAAGCCCGCGTGCAGGACAGCCCAAAGACCAACAACAGATTTGATCTGGCAGGCGAAATCAACGCGCAGTTTCCCGGCACCGGGCCGTTCTGGTTCAATGGGCTGGCCCGTGATATCCTGCATTTGCCCCGCAAAGGGCGCGACCGCACATCAGATCACGGTCTGGCCGAGAAACGCACAGCTGATGTGGCCATCCCCGGCAGCTTCTCACCGTGGCAACTGGCAGGCGCTGGCGCGGTCGGCGGACAGGTCATCATGGGGCTACCCGTTTTGGCACGGCTGCGAAGAAGGTTCGGCAACGCACTCTCAGTCTGGCCGTTTCAGGCACCCGACGCACAAATCGTTCTGGCCGAGACCTATTTCTCGCTTCTTCCCGATCTGGTGGCGGAAGACCCAAACCCCATCCGGGATGCCGCACAAGTCTCCCTCTACGCCCGCGCCTTCTCCGCCTTGGCTCCGCCCGACATGACCACGCTGATGGACGTTGACGCGACACCCGAAGGCTGGGTGCTGGGCGCGGGACAAGCCAAGCTGCTGCGCAAAGGACTTTCGGATATCCCCCATCCCCTCAAAAACGATTGCTTCGCCATGCCCCAAGGCGCGCATTGGACGCCTGTGGACGAAGCCCACCAACACCTGCGCGACAAACTTACCTGCGTAACCGGCACCAAAACCGTGCCGTTGAAAGACGCAGCCAGCCGCATCCTCGCGCAAGACGTTCAAGCCGCCCGGTCACACCCCCCCGCCCCCAATGCCGCCGTCGACGGCTATGGCTTTGCTGGTCCTGCGCCCGCAGGCATCACCCGCCTGAAACTGGTCGAAGGTCGCTCCGCTGCTGGCGCGCCCTACGCAGGCACAGTCCCCCCCGGCTACGCCATCCGCATCCTGACCGGGGCCAACCTGCCCACAGGCGTCGACACCGTTATCCTGCAAGAAGACGTCAGCACCACAGACACCGAAGTCAGCTTCCAAGGCCCCCTGAAACGCGGCGCAAACGCGCGGGATGCGGGCGAAGACATGGCAGCCGGGCAAACAATCCTGCGCAAGGGGCGCAAGATCACAGCTGCTGATCTGGGTATGCTGGCGGCCGCTGGCGTTGGCACTGTCACCGTCCGCGAAACCCTGAAAGTCGGCATCCTGTCCACCGGCGACGAACTGCGCGAACCCGGTGATACTGCAACGGCAGGGCAAATCTTTGACGCCAACCGGCCCATGCTCAGCGCCTTGGTAGCCCGATGGGGCTACGATGTCGTCGACCTCGGGCGCGCACCGGACAATCGCAAGAAACTCCGCCGTATCCTCGACGAAGCCACTGCCAAATGCGACGTCATCCTGTCCTCCGGCGGCGCATCGGCAGGCGATGAAGACCACATGTCAGCCCTGCTGGAAGGCACCGGCTCTTTCGCCCTTTGGCGGATCGCGATGAAACCCGGTCGCCCCCTCGCGCTTGGCATCTGGCAGCAAACCCCGGTCTTTGGCCTGCCCGGCAACCCGGTTGCCGCCATGGTCTGCGCCCTGATCTTTGCAGCACCATCGCTGCACGTCATGGCAGGCGGCGCATGGCAGGAACCGACACGCTACCAACTCCCCGCTGCCTTCACCAAATCCAAGAAAGCCGGTCGCCGCGAATACCTGCGCGCACGCATTGAAGATGGTCAGGTCACGATCTTCCCCTCCGAAGGATCGGGGCGGGTTTCCGGCTTAAGCTGGGCAACGGGTCTTGTAGAACTCGCCGATCCGGCGCAAAAGGTCGCACCCGGTGATTTGGTCACCTTTATCCCGTTCAACAGCTTTGATTAATGAAAATCACCATCGGTATCCCCCCAAAAGACCGCGAAGAAGCGGCGTCACTGTATTGGGACGCCTTCGGCGAAAAGCTGGGCTTTACGATGGGGCCGAAATATCAGGCGCTGATGTTCGTCCGTTCTGTCCTGCGGCCAGACCACGGGATTTGCGCGCATGATGATAACGGCAAACTCTTGGGTATAGCGGGCTTCAAGACCGCACAGGGGGCCTTGGTCGGCGGCGATTTCAGCGATTTGCGCAAGGTCTATGGCTGGACCAGCGCCGCGATCCGCATTGCATTGCTGGGCCTGCTGGAACGCGACGTCGAAAACGAACGCTTCTTGATGGATGGCCTGTTCGTCGCGCCCGAGGCACGGGGCAAGGGCGTCGGCACCGCCCTGCTTGACGCCGTAATCGACGAAGCAAAACGGCGTGGTTACACTCAAGTGCGGCTGGATGTGGTCGACACCAACCCGCGCGCCAAGGCACTTTATCGGCACGTCGGGTTCAAGGAACTTAAGACCGTCAAGATCGGCCTGCTGAAGCACATCTTTGGCTTCGGCGCATCAACGACCATGGTCCGCGACGTCTAGCCAGAGCCGATAATCGCACCGGCAGCAAAGACCAACGCACCCCCCAACACCACCTGAAACACGGCCTTCAGCCAGGGTGTCTGCATAAAGCGGTTTTGTATCCAGGCAATCGCCCACAGCTCTACAAACACTACGATCAGCGCAATGATGGTCGCGGTCCAGAAATCCGTAATCAGATAAGGAAGCGCGTGACCCAGACCACCGATCGTGGTCATGACACCGGCGGCCAAGCCGCGCTTTATGGGTGAACCGCGCCCTGAAATCTTGCCGTCATCCGACGCAGCTTCGGTAAAGCCCATCGAAATGCCGGCACCCACGGATGCCGCCAAACCCACCAGAAACGTGGTCCAGGTATCCTGCGTGGCGAAAGCCACGGCAAAGATCGGGGCAAGGGTCGAAACCGACCCATCCATCAAACCCGCCAATCCGGGCTGAACCCATGTCAGGACGAACTGGCGATGGGCCGCGGTCTCTTCCTCGGTCTTTGTGTCACCGGCCAGATGTTGATCGGTCAGTTGGCGGGCCTTGTCGGTATGCCCGGCTTCCGCCGCGGCCAGATCGCCCAACAACTTGCGGGTCGCCGCATCGGTCGTGGCGGCCGCCGCCGTCAGATAAAACCGCTCTGCATCGCGTTCCATCTGGGCGGCTTCATCGCGAATACGCGCAAGCCCAAGGTTTTCCACCAGCCAGACGGGACGACGGGCATAGAAGCCTGACACATGCTCGCGGCGGATCAACGGGATCACCTCGCCAAAGCGCGCGCGGTGCAAATCAATCAAACGGCGACGATGACCATCCTCTTCTTCGGCCATGCCATCAAAGACCGCAGCCGAAGCCGGATAGTCCTTGCGCAGCGTCTCTGCATACCCGCGATAGATGCGGGCATCGTCTTCTTCGGACGAAATCGCCAAGGCCAGAACTTCTTGTTCCGACAACTCATTGAACCT
>CBDTVH010000231.1:0-4580 GCA_965363665.1 uncultured Yoonia sp.
AAAATAATGCCAATTGCATTGATAATACGGCCCAGTTTGCCTGAATGCGGATCAGCGCCTGGGTCCTCTTGCAAGTGTTCAACGATATCTTCGGCCATGGCTGTCCCCCTCGCATTATTGACCCCGCCCGCTCGATTGCGCGGACGAGGCCCCTGTAATCTTGATCTACTGAGAGATCATACCTTGTTCGACGAGGTAGCCAGTCAATACATCATAGACGCGCTGTGCGTTCGCAGATTGGCTTGCAACCTTGCTCCACTCACCCTGAGCGATTGCGCGGAACTTCGCACGCTCTGCTGCTGACCAGTTATGCACCGTGATGTTAGGGTCCGCGTTGGCTTCGGCCACAGCGAGCGTGTCGTTCGCTGCAAGTTTTCCAACCATGTTGTGCGCAAAGTCACGGACGGACATTTCAAGGATGGCTTGGATGTCGGCAGGCATGCTGTCCCACGTCGCTTTATTGATGGATACCTCAACAAGCGGCATCGAGTGGAAACCAGGATAGACAGGATGCGTCGCGACATCGTGCATACCCTGCGCATGGTTCGTTGAGAACACGGTATAGTCGGCAGCATCGATAACGCCCTTGTCAAGCGAGGTGAAAACCTCTGATCCGGGCAAGTTTACGGGTGCCGCACCTGCGGCCGCGAACACTTGCTGCACAAGACCTTCAGGCGCACGCATTTTTAGACCCGCCAGATCATCAACCCCATCAAGTGGAACTTTTGAGATGAATGCCTCAAGGCCGGGTGTTGTCGCACCGATGAAGTGCAGGCCGTAGGGTTCCAGGATTTCGCGCATCAGCTCGTTGCCGCCGCCATATTCCAAGAACGCGAACATCTCATAGGGTGATGACCACGCGCCGACAGGGTTGGCGATCAGGCCAAACGCCGCGTCTTTACCTGTGAAGTAAGACGTATCGGTGATATGACCGTCGATGATACCAGCAGCAACAGCATCCTGTGTTTCCGTGTGCTGCACGATGGAATTGACCGGCAACATTTCGATTTCAACGCGACCATCTGTGAGAACTTTGACACTTTCAGCCCATTCGACCTTAAGTTCGTAGTTTGGGTTGCCCGCAGGGTCTGAAGACTGGAAGCGCAGTGCAAAATCCTGTGCGGTCGCTGCGGTCGCAAGGCCCATGGCCATGACGGCAGTGGCCGTGAGTGTTTTGAAGTTTAGCGACATTGAGATACTCCTCTTTTTCAATGTTTGGGTTCAGTGAGTGTGGTGATCGAAAGACTTTGAACGAATGGCTCGTTCAACGATGTCGTCAACAACTGACTTCGGCGGCGCAATATCGACTGTCAGCACGTTTTCATCAGGTGTAGGCAGTTCCAAAATCGCAATCTGACTGTCCAGTAGGGACAGCGGCATAAAGTGGTCCTGCCGCTTGGTGATACGATGCGCTATGATTTCGCGTTCTCCACTTAGGAAAACGAATTGGATATTGTGAATGCCCTTGCGCAACAGGTCGCGATAGCTTCGTTTCAAAGCAGAACAAGCCATTATGACGGTTTCATCTTGGCGAGCTTCTTCTGCTGCTGACGCTAGCCGCTTAAGCCACGGACGCCGCATTTCGTCTGACAGGGGAATACCTTGCGCCATCGCGTTCCGGTTTTCCGCTGAATGATAGTCATCCGCCTCAATGAAGCGCGCGCCCAAACGGGAGGCGAGTGTGCGCCCGATGGATGTTTTCCCAACGCCGCAGACCCCCATCATAACGATCACGCAATGTTGGCATTCTGCAGCCATGTCGAATCTCCCGGTTGGGAAACACCTAAATGATTGCGCAATCATCTGTCAAATTCTCTTTCTTTCGATGTCAAATTTCATATATTACCAATATTAAAAGGCGTATGGGCATGAAAAAACCAACCCTCATTGATGTTGGAAGAGAGTCAGGAGTTAGCGCAATCACGGTATCGCGCGCTTTGCGTGACCCTGATCGAGTGTCCGCTGCCCTCCGCGAGCGCGTTTTCGCAGCCATTGAAAAGCTTGGCTATGTCCCGGACGCCGCTGCGTCGACGCTTGCATCGAACCGCTCGTCGGTCATTGCGGTTTTGGTGCCTTCATTTTCAAACTATGTTTTTTCGGATGTCCTGGCGGGCGCAAGCAGCGCCATCAAGGAAACGAAGTATTCGCTCCAAATCGGGAACACCGGCTATAGCGCACTCACCGAAGAGGCGATGATCCCAAAGTTTCTGACGTTGAAACCTGCTGGGTTCATTGTTGCAGGTGTCGATCAAACCGAGAAATCACGCAAGTTGCTGGCAGCCGCTGGCTGTCCCATAGTGCAAATCATGGATACGTCTGAAGATCCGATTGACGTCATCGTAGGGTTTTCAAACTTTCAGGCCGCAGCAGAGGCCGTCGCACATATGATTGACCAGGGCTTTCGGCGGATTGCCTTCGTCGGCACACGAATGGACCCCCGTACCCAGCAGCGTATGGCAGGATACCGCAGCATCATGGAAAGGCATGGCCTGTTCGATGAGGCGCTTTTGATCACCACACCGCAAAAATCCAGTGTCGAAATCGGCCGTCATCTTTTGGGATCACTTCTCGAAGCAGTTCCTGACTGCGATGGCGTATTCTGCAACAACGACGACGTAGCCGTCGGCATCGCATTGGAATGTGATCGTCGCAACATGCGAATTCCACAAGACATGGGTATTTGTGGTTTCAACGATTTGGGCACGACCTCGCAAATGCAACCAGCAGTCACGTCAGTTAATACACCAAGGATTGAGATCGGCGTCCGCGCCGTTCAATACATACTGGATCGGAACGCGGGCCTGCCGCTGCCGGAGGACCGCAGCATAGACCTCGGATTTGAACTGAAGATCAGAGCATCCACCAATCGCAAAGCCTAGGTAGTGGTGACATTCAGGATTCCCATACGGTTTGATGTGTTTTTCCAAGCTGGTTACTGGACAGCAGGCCGGCATGATTTAACAGGCAGGAATTGAACTACGCCGCGGAAGTGGGCCCGACTGGCCCAAACCTGTATTTTCGGGCGTCTTGAAGAACAATGGTGGAACAGGAAGGGTAGCCGCCGTTCGCTACGCAGTGCAGGAACTGGTTTGGCGAACCGTTCAACAAACGGTCGTTTTTAGGGAGACCGTGCGAATACAACAAAGGATATTGTCGGCTAAAGAATGATTGGCTTGTAGGAGAGAATTTTCTGAGCCACAGCGGGAATATCGATGCTATCGTCTGGGCGCACAAACTCATTGGAATGAAAGATCAAATCAGACCATTCAGGGCATACCACGTTGTTGGATATGTCATTAAATACTGAGTCTTGCTCAACTTCGGTATCAGCGACGAGTAAGGCTGCAATAGCGGCTTCAAGTTGAGTTTGTGAATACATCGTTCCTCGGTAACTTCCTCGCTTATCATCCTTTGTGCGCAACAACGCGATCCATAAGCGTTCAAAAATTCTCGTTTTTGGAAAATTGAAAAGACATCTCTTATGATGCTGCCAAAAACCCCGTTCAAAATCGAACCCATTGTTGAAGGTTTGTGGTGCGCCAGAAATAGCTGCCGTTCGCCGCAGAACAGAATTTCGGCAAAATGACTCAATGCCGCCGTCAGGGACAACGCAGCATCTAGTTCTGAGGCCCTAAACTCCTCGTCGCGGACGGCCCAAAAGCTGCCTTCCCAACAACCGGATTGGTCGGGTCCGATAGCTTGAAGGCTACGGGCGCTGCGGCTGAAACGACGGGAGCGATAGCAAACCATTTGCGGAGTTATGATCAGACGCTGAAACCGAAAGACTATCAATCCACGTCGAGCGCTCTAAGCACTGTCAGTTGCTCTGCCAATGCATTTGTGGCCAAGGCGACAGGGTCGATGCACGCAGATATTGCGGTGGGAAGGGGAATAGCTGTTCTGCAGAAAAAGCAGAGCGGGCATCAAACCGACCAATGGAGGTGTTTCCAAGCAGCATTTGCGCATGGCCTCTTAGGTGCCGACCAGCCAGGAATGGCTTAGCCAGCCAGGCGACTACTGGATCGAAACACTAGCGGGATGCAGATTACACTGCGTCGGCATCATCTTGTGTTCTGTTTTCTGAGGCTCATCCGCGTTCCGAAATGCTATGCCGAGTTGGAGAAACTGAGCCGACATCGAATCCGACCTCGTCGATCTCCCGTCGGAGTAACAGCCCCACAGCAAGATTGGAGAGCGCGGGTGCCATCATGATGCCGTACCCGCCCTGAGCTGCAAGCCAGAAGAAATCCGGAACGCGGTTGTCATAGCCCACTACCGGGGCCTCATCCGCGACGAAACTGCGCAAACCAGCCCAAGAATGTGAAATCCGGCGCACCGGGATCAGTGTTTCGGTTTCGATCCAATGGGCAAGGTGGGCAATGTCGAGCTCTTCAGGTTGTACGTCCTGCGGGTTCGTCGGTGTTGCATCGCCGGGCGACGCCATGAGCTTGCCGGCATCAGGTTTGATATATGCGCCTGACGCCACAAAATCGACGGCGGGACTGGCGGCAAGGTCAAGACCAGTCGGCGCATCTATGATGATTCCGGTGCGGCGCATCGGCACAAGACCGATCCGTTGC
>CBDTVH010000232.1:0-4564 GCA_965363665.1 uncultured Yoonia sp.
GGGCCAGCAGCACCTCATCGCGGGTCATGCGGCGCGAGACTTGGGGCAGGCGGATCGTATCTGCGGTCTGCCCTGCGGGGGCGACGGAATAGGTGACCGACAGTTCCGGGTCATCCGCCATGACTTTGGTCGCTTCGGCCAATGCCTTCTTGAAAGGATCGGCGGGGTTGTCGGATGGTTTGTTCATGGCGGGGTCCTTTGCTCCGCCCTAAACTAGAACTCACACCGGGTAATGACCAGTCCCCGCATGAGTGAAAGCTACTCTTCCGCGAATTCAGGTTCTTCGAATGTGATGCCTGCTTCGGGGGCGATCTCGAACGGGTCTTCGGCCAGTTTGTGCAGCGTGGTCAGCTGCGCGGCACCAGGCAGGATGGCCCCGGTTTCGTCGATGAACGCCAGTCGTGGGCGAAAGATCTTGCCGCCCAGCTCGATCTCACCTTCATCAAAAAGGTACGCCAGTTCGGTCACGATGCCTTCGACATTGGCCTTGGCGACCTCTTCGCTCATGTTTTCTGCAAAAATCGGCAACAGGGCATGGGCAATCAAGGTCGAGGCCGTTTCGGCCAGGTCCTCGTGGCTGACCACGTAATCGTCAGGCAGCGGGGTTCCAATTTTCATTTTCATCGGTCTGCTCCGGTTGGATCGTTTTGCTACATCATGGGTAGAAAACGGACCGAAATAAGACAACCCCGTGTTTTCTTCAATTTAGCTCAGAAGCAGACCGGTGCACGCGCGCTCGAACCGCTTGGCCTGCTCACGCGCCCAAGCGGCATCGACGGGATCTTCGTTAAAGGTCGCGCGTGTCAGCAGGGCCGATTGCGCCAGCTTGGCCGAGATGCGCCAATGCAAGACGTCGCGTCCGCGGTCTGGCGGCATGACCGCCTCAACCAGATCAATGACCGCCGCACGCTGCGCTTTCGTCCGATCCGCGGCCGCGCCATCAAACAGCCATTGATGTTCCATCACGGCCGACAGGCGGCCTGCGCAGGTCGCAAACTCGCGCAATTGCTGTTCTGGATCAAAGGCTTGCGCATCCGCAGGTGAGGCACTGAGCAGCGTCAGGCAAAGGATAAAGTGGTGCGCAAGATTTTTCATACCGCTCATACATCAAGCATGATGGTAAATTTTCCGCCTATCAATCAGGCATTTTGGAAACTTTCTGTTTTTGCAAGGTGGGCTTACCCACCCTGCATCACCCCAGACTCAGGCTTGCAGCGCTTTCCGGCAGTTCTTCATCAAAGCACCGCTGATAGAATTCGGCGACGGTCTGGCGTTCCAGTTCATCGCATTTGTTCAAAAACGACAGGCGGAAGGCATAACCCACATCCTGGAAAATGCGCGCATTTTCGGCCCAGGCCAGAACCGTCCGGGGCGACATCACGGTGGACAGGTCACCGTTCATAAAGGCCGTGCGGGTCAGATCAGCAACGGTCACCATCTGGCTGATCGTCTTGCGGCCCTTTTCGGTGTTGAAGTGCGGTGACTTCGACAGGATGATCGCCGTTTCTGCATCGTGGCTTAGATAGTTCAACGTCGCGACCAGCGACCAGCGGTCCATCTGCGCCTGGTTGATCTGCTGGGTGCCGTGGTAAAGGCCGGTCGTATCACCAAGACCAACCGTGTTTGCCGTGGCAAACAGGCGGAAGTAGGGATTTGGCGTGATGATCTCATTCTGGTCCATCAGCGTCAGCTTGCCGTCGGCTTCCAGCACGCGCTGGATAACAAACATCACGTCAGCGCGGCCTGCATCATATTCGTCGAACACGATCGCGACCGGATTGCGCAGCGCCCAGGGCAGGATGCCTTCGTGGAATTCTGTCACCTGCACACCATCGCGCAGCTTGATGGCATCTTTACCGATCAGGTCGATCCGGCTGATATGGCTATCAAGGTTCACGCGCACGGCGGGCCAATTCAGGCGGGCCGCGACCTGTTCGATGTGCGTTGATTTCCCGGTCCCGTGATACCCCTGGATCATCACGCGGCGATTATAGCCAAAGCCCGCCAGGATCGCCAAAGTCGTGTCAGGGTCAAACTTGTAGGTGCTGTCGATTTCAGGCACGCGTTCGCTGCGATCCGCAAAGCCCTTGATCTTCATGTTACTGTCGATGCCAAACACTTCGCGGACCGAAATCTCTTCGGTTGGTTTTGCTTGTGTGTCAATCATACCGTCCGCCATCTTGGTGCCTTTTCGTGATCAATCAGTGTTTGGTCCGGGGATGCAACATAAAGCGCGTGGCTGCAAGGGAAAGGGCGCATGTTCGGCCAAGCTCGCGCGATATGACAAACGATCACATGCACGTGGTTTCGTGGCAATGTGCTGGGCGGATCGCGTCTTGCGGGCTTATATCAGGGTCAACGCAAAGGATATACCATGATGAACCGACGCATATTTACATTCGCGACTTTGGCAACCGCCATCGCACCTGCCGCTTTATATGCCCAGAATTTTGAGATCACCCGCACCGAGGCTGAATGGCGGGCGATGCTGACTGATGCGCAGTACCGGGTCATGCGTGAAGAGGGGACAGAGCGCGCCGGCAGCTCACCTCTGGATCAAAATGATGCTGAAGGTACCTACTTTTGCCGTGGCTGCGATCTTGCGCTTTATCCATCATCGACCAAATACGACAGCGGCACAGGTTGGCCCAGCTTTTACGACAGCTTGCCAGGTGCAATCGGAACGAAGCCGGATCGTAAACTGTTTCGCGTCCGCACCGAAGTTCATTGCCGCCGTTGCGGTAGCCATTTGGGGCACATCTTTGATGATGGTCCACAACCTACGGGCAAGCGGCATTGCCTGAATGGTGTCAGTCTGGTGTTTCGCGCTTGAAGCCAGGGCGCGCATCGCTTGCACTTGATCAAGCCATTTGATTCGTGAAGTTTATAGTTGGTTAACGCAGTTGGATGTATCATCAGGCTGAAGAGTTCATCTGGATGAACACCAACCGCGCTTTGTTTCAATATCAGACATAAAACCTGTTTTCGCGCGGGAGTTGTTCACAAGTTAGGGTGTTATTCCCGCTTTTTTCTTGAGCGCGCCTTCGAATTGTGGCAATTTCTTGCCTATAGAGAAAATACTGGTTGTGATGTTCTGCTCGGATCCAACCAGGACCACTGTTTAAATATCGTGCGTATTAAGAGTAATGGGGGTGAACGCAATGTTGGCGCGTTTGACAGAGAAGTTCTATCTGACGAGAGGCGAAAAGTCCTACCTGCTCGGATATGTCGTTGTCGTAGTGTCGGCAATGATTGTGACGCTCGTGGTGATGGCTGGCGTCGAGGCGCCATACGCTTTGGCAGCCCAATCAACCAACTTTACCTTGTGGGTGGCGATATCCGGCGCGATCAGCGGTGGGGCGGCGCTTTACCTAGCGCGCGGCTGGATGGGTGGCCGTGGCGTCCTGGGGTTTGCCCGCGCAATTGTCGGTGGTGTGGCCGTCGCCATCATCGGCGCAATGATTGCCGGAACCTTGACCGTCCCGTTCGAGGGAACGATCTTTGGCCCGTTGGCTCTTATCACCGCCTTCATCGCCAAACCGTGGCTCGCGGCCCTTTGGTTTGCTGGGGTGCTGGGCGCACATTACCTGATGTCTATCTTGGAAGAAGAGCGGGCCTTTGGCATGGGCCGCGACGCGCACCGCAGTGTCACATCGCAGTTGAGCAGTCTTTCACGCGCACAATTGTACCGTCGTAGCTAGGGCACCATAAATCTGGATCGGGATGAAGGGCGCTTTCGGGCGCCCTAATCCTTTTCGCGGAAGTTGCGACTGACCTTGATCTGATCCCAGGCCCAGACAACTTCGGAAAGCTGTTCTTCCTGGCTTCGGTCGCCGCCGTTCATGTCAGGGTGCAGGACCTTGATCAGCGCCTTATAGGCCTTGCGGATTTCTTGCTTGGACATGTTGTCCTTGGCTTCCAATATCTCGACCGCACGCCGCTCGGTTGGTGGCAGTTTGCGCCCCGAGGCCGCACCCCGACCGGGATTTCGGGTCGCGTTTTCGCCCAGTACCTGATGGGGGTCATCGACACCCAATCGGGCCCAGGCTGCTTCTTCTACAGTGCGTTTGAATGGCTTTGTCGGACGTTCCCAGACACGGTCACTGTCCATCTGTGCAGCCAATTCCGCTTCTGATGTGCTGTCAAAGAAGTTCCACTTCAAATTGTACTCGCGCACGTGCTGCTGACAGAACCAGAAAAAGTCGTCCAGAATGTCGGGCGACTTGGGCGCGCGGTACTTGCCCGCCTCTTCGCAGCCCTCATGGTCGCAGACCCGCGTCGACGTTTCGGACGCACCTGACATGCCCCGGCGACCGCGCGGGTTCTTCTTCTTCGAACTCGACACGGACATGTCGAAACCAAAGGGATCATCTTTTTTCATCGCGCATCTCACCTTTTCGACTCGGAGAAGTAACATTAAACTCTGCAGCGAGAGATTGAAGAGGGCAGGTCAAAAATAATGGCACTTGAAACAGAAATTCGTCAGGCACTGGGCCAACTTTCGCCCCAGCATCTGGATGTAATCAACGAAAGCGCCCTGCATGCAGGGCATTCAGGCGATGAT
>CBDTVH010000233.1:0-4563 GCA_965363665.1 uncultured Yoonia sp.
ACCACACGGCAGCTGACGCATGAAGCGGTCACCACGATCCATAAGACAAGCGGTCTGAACGTGGCCGCCCATCTGACATGTGTCGATGCGACGAAAGCCGAAACGTTGCAGATCGCCCAAAACTACGCTGATGCCGGCGTTCGCGATATCGTCGCCCTGCGTGGCGATGCGCCGAAGGGCGCTGATCGTTTCAAGGCGCATCCAGACGGGTTTGACGGATCGGTTTCGCTGATCACCGCACTTGCCGAGATGGACAATTTCAACATTCGCGTCGGCGCTTATCCTGAAAAGCATCCCGAAGCCACAGATCAGGCCGCCGATATCGCCTACCTCAAACGTAAGTTCGACGCCGGGGCCACCTCGGCGATCACACAGTTCTTTTTTGAAGCCGATACATTCTTCCGGTTCCGGGATGCCTGCGTCAAGGCCGGGATTGACGCGCCGATCATCCCAGGCATCCTGCCGGTCGAAAACTGGGCTGGCACGCAGCGGTTTGCCCAACAGTGCGGGACCAGTATCCCACAGGTGGTGCAAGACGCCTTTGCAAACGCGACCCGCGATGGCACGACCGATTTACTGGCGACCGCGATCGCGACAGAATTATGTGACGATCTGATGCAAGGCGGTGTGGACCATCTGCACTTTTACACGCTCAACCGGCCCGAGTTGACACGCGATATCTGTCACGCTTTCGGTGTCACCCCGAAAGTCCGGTTGCAAAACGTGGCCTGAACCGCCAGCTTCGGGCGCAAAGACACCCTCGGAGCATGCATGTTCACAGCCAGATCACCCGATGACATGCCCGACCTTGAGACCACGCTTTCAATGTCGGGGCTGGAATTCATGCAAGCGATGCGCGACGGCAAGATCGCCCGCCCCCCGATTTCGGCACTTATGAACTATGTGATTGATGATATCGCTGAGGGCAAAGCGGTTTTTCGTGGCACACCCGAGTTTCAGCACACCAACCCGGCGCGGGGTGTGCATGGGGGCTGGTACGGGACGCTTTTGGATACGTGCATGTCCTGCGCTGTAATGACCGTGACGCCTAAAGGCTCGGTTTATACGACGTTGGAATACAAGGTGAACATGGTTGGGGCGATCCCTGTCGGACATGAAATTCTGGCCACAGGTACCGTTGATCACGCAGGACGCACCACCGGCGTCGCGCGCGGCGAAATCCGCGATGCGGTGACGGGCAGGCTTTATGCGACCGGATCAACCACTTGTCTGATTATGAAGCTGCGGGGCGACTGAGGTCTCTGGCGCCTGACCCCCGATGCTTTCGTGCAATCGCTCAGAGCGGTCTTGGCCGACGACACGTTTGCGCCGGGCAAGAAAGATCTTTGCCCAACCCCGCCAGTTCCCGATGGATGGTGCGGTCACATCCTGCGGGAACCTGCTGTGCCAGCCCTCCGGTAACGGCACGCCACAGGCCGAAAGCCGTTCCAGCATCCAGACCAGCGGTATGTTCGCCAAAGGGCGCGCGTCCGGGTGTTGCCAGACCTGCCCACCGACATCGCCATGATTGCCCCGGAACCATACCTGTTCCATATGTCCCGACCATCCGACCGGGCATCGCCACATCACCGGCGCATAAGCCGCGCGTCGTTCATCAATGGCCAGCGCGTGAAACCCGTGCCTGATGTGGCTGCCCAGTCCGTGATTGTGAAAGTCGTGCTGCGCTTGACCCCAGCGCCAGATGATCGGCAGACGCAGGCCCAAGGCTTTGACGGTGTCCCAAACCGCGACGGCTTCGACCTCGACATTTGGATGACAATGGTGGTCGCGAAAGACCTGTGCCGTCGGGCTGCGCGCACCGTTGCGATAATGGCGATAAGCTTGACGGATCACCCTGACGGTTGCGCAATCCGACTTTACCAGACCGACCATATCAATGACCCCCGCCAGAGATCGGACGGCATAAGCCCCCCGCGAATAGCCGATCAACACGATCTGGTCGCCCTCGCGATACCGCGTCGCCACCACACCGTAGGCCCGCTCGATCTGTCTGTTGATACCCTTGCCAGAGATCACATCCAGCGTCCCCGACCAGTCACGCCATTGGATCCCCGCCTCATAATGGACCGTCAGGTTCGCGGATCGGCTTACTTCGTTCAGCAGCTTGAACGTCAGCCCCGCGTTTGTTTCACATCCCGGCGCCAGCGACGACATCGTCCCGTCCAGGATAACGACATGGATCGCCGGACCCCGCCTGCGGACCCCGCCCTCTTCGGTGCGGGCGCGCCGCCCGAAAAGGCCAAAGAACCAATCACGCAACTGCATCGACTGGGCCTTGCGTGCCGACCAAGCGCCGATCGTGTCGGTGTGGCGCTAATTTGCTGCCGAATGATGTCATCTTGCCTCTCATCACCGTTGATCTTTGACCCTAGCGGCGTCCTGTTCCAAGTCCACCCAGATCAAGTCATTGTGCAATGCATCGCGTGACACGTCATCAAAGCTTCGCGAGCCTGCGCGTACCGTTTACCGCCTAACCCCTTTCCCTTGCCCCATCACCGCGTTATCTGGCCTTTGGACGACAGCAAGGACCAGACCGATGCCGATGGAAAAGACATTCAATGCCGCCGAAGCAGAGCCCCGCATCTACCAGATGTGGGAAGAAGCAGGCGCGTTCAAAGCCGGCGCCAATGCATCCCGTGACGAGACCTTTTGCATCATGTTGCCGCCCCCCAATGTGACGGGGCATCTGCACGTCGGCCACGCCTTCAACCACACCATCATGGACATGCTGACCCGCTGGAAGCGGATGCAGGGCTATGACACGCTGTGGCAGCCGGGGCTGGATCATGCGGGTATCGCGACGCAGTTGATGGTTGAAAAGGACCTCGCGGAAACCCAGCAGCCCAAGCGCACCGAAATGGGGCGCGAGAAGTTCCTAGAGAAAGTCTGGGAATGGAAAGCGGCCAAGGGCGGGCAGATCGAACAACAGGCGCGCCGTTTGGGTGACAGCCTCGACTGGTCCCGCTCCGCCTTTACCATGTCGGGTGCCGAAAGCGCGCCAGCGACAGAGAAGCCCGGCAACTTCCACGATGCCGTGCTGAAGGTTTTTGTCGAGATGTACAACAAAGGCCTGATCTATCGTGGCAAGCGGTTAGTCAACTGGGACCCGCATTTTGAAACCGCGATTTCCGACCTTGAGGTCGAGAATATCGAAGTCGACGGCCATATGTGGCACTTCAAATACCCGCTGGCTGGTGGCGAGACCTATGAATACGTTGAAAAAGACGAAGACGGGAATGTCACCCTGCGCGAAACCCGCGATTACATTTCCATCGCCACGACCCGCCCGGAAACGATGCTGGGCGACGGGGCCGTTGCGGTGCACAAGGATGACGAACGCTATGCGCCCATCGTCGGCAAGCTGTGCGAAATTCCGGTTGGGCCGAAAGAACAGCGTCGCCTGATCCCGATCATCACCGACCCCTACCCTGATATGACCTTCGGCTCTGGTGCGGTGAAGATCACCGGCGCGCATGACTTCAACGACTACGAAGTCGCCAAGCGCGGCAACATCCCGATGTATAACCTGATGGACACCAAAGGCGCGATGCGCACCGACGGTAAGCCTTACGCCGAAGAGGCGGCCGTGGCCCAAGCCATTGCCAATGGCGAACAGGAGTTTGACGAGGCGATGATCGCCGCGATGAACCTTGTGCCGGATGAATACCGCGGGCTGGACCGGTTCGAGGCGCGCAAGCGTGTGGTCGCGGATATCACGGCCGAAGGTCTGGCGGTCATGACCGTCGCCACGGATGCACGTCTGGAAAAGCCGCTCAAAGCCCCGGTCGCCCCCGAAGAAGGCGGCGAGGCGCGGACAGATGCGGACGAACTCGTTCCGTTGGTGGAAGCCAAGAAAATCATGCAGCCCTTCGGCGACCGCTCCAAAGTGGTGATCGAGCCGATGCTGACCGACCAATGGTTCGTGGACAGCGCCAAAATCGTCGAGCCCGCGCTGGAAAGCGTCCGCTCTGGCCGGGTCAAGATCATGCCCGAGAGCGGGGAGAAGGTATTCTTCCACTGGCTGGAGAATATCGAGCCCTGGTGTATCTCTCGCCAGCTATGGGGGGGGCATCAGATTCCGGTTTGGTATGGTCTTGATCTAGGTGTCGAAGACGAACACAATCCATCAGGCGAGTTGGACGAAGTGCAAATCCTCGGCCTCTTGCTGGAAGGGCTTGTTCATCGCGGCACCGTGATGCACAGCGGACCGGATTTTGAGAGTGTGAAGCCGGATTTCGTCTTTGACAACGCAGATGTACCCAGCCCGCTGAGCCATGCCGAAATCATCGAAGTCGCTGACAAGGCCGAAGCTCTTGAGCGCTTCTCTTCCAGCTTGGCTGAATATAACGTGACGCAGGACCCAACGGTCCTTACCTATCCTGTGTGGCGCGACCCCGACGTCCTCGACACATGGTTCTCCTCCGGCCTTTGGCCGTTCGGCACGCTCGGCTGGCCCGCCGACGACCCCGCGATGAAATACTTCCCCGGCGACGTCCTCGTCACCGGTCAGGATATCCTGTTCTTCTGGGTCGCGCGCATGAT